>NZ_JBHTLK010000346.1:0-4773 GCF_042678885.1 Saccharothrix hoggarensis | reverse complement strand
CGGACGCCGCCACGGTCAGGATCGCGGCCACCTCCGCGACCCGCTGGAGCACCCGCAGCGCCCGCGGCGGCATCCCGGCGGGCCAGTCCAGCTTCGCCTGGTCGGCGGACAGCGCGGCGATCTCCGCGCGCACGTTCGGCCGGTGCCGCGCCACGTCGAGGGTCACCAGCGCCGTGGCGGCCTCGCGCATCGCCGACGCCAACCCGTGCTCGGCCTCGCCGATCGGCACGTGCTCCGCGCCGGAGGAGGAGGGCAGGTCGAACACGGTCCACCGCAGCACGCCGTCGGCCACCAGGCTCGGCACGAGACCGACGCCGACGTCCGGCAGCACGGCGGCCTGCCCCGCGCGCAGCGCGCACTTGCCCAGCGCGCCGTTGCCGCCCAGCCCGCGCACGTCGCCGGGCACGGGCATCACCAGCCGGGCCGCGGTGGCGGAGGCGCGGCGCAACGACGCCAGCAGCAGGGCGGGACCGACCGGGGCCTCGTCGGGGCCGGGCAGGTCGAGCGCGGTCGCGGTGCCGTCGTCGTCGGCCACCACTTCGTGCAGCTCGGCCCAGAACCCCAGGGCGTCGAGGACGTCGTCTGCCGCGGCCGCTCCATGCAGCCAGGCCGACGTCCAGACGACCAGCGTCGCACTCGCACAGGACACGCCTGCCGAGGGTACGCGGGGCGGGTGACCGCTCAGGCCGCCGGGCCGACGCGGTCCACGAGCAGGGACCGGAACGTCGCCACCGCGTCGGCGTCGGCGAACGCGCGGTGCGGCACCGCGTACACGGCCGTGGTGTCGGTCTTGAGCACGAAGCCGCGCGCGGTCTCAGTCCAGCCGGGCAGCTCCGCCCAGCTCAGCTCGCTGCGGGCGGCATCGCCGACGGACATCCGCAGCGAGTGCGCGTCGGCCGTGCCGGTCACGGTCTTGGCGGCGAGCGGGTGGTTGTGGAAGTTCACCGCGGTGCCGACCGGCACGAGTGCGATGATGATCACAGCGAGGGCGAGCCCGAAGACGCCGGCCCACGTCATGCCCATCGCCAGCACGACGACGCCGAGCACGGCCAGGGCCGCGGCGAACCACGGCGCCCACCGGTACAGCGGCACGGCGATGCGCAGCGCGTCGCGCCAGTCCGCGGGCCGGGGCGACCAGCTGAAGTCCACGCTCACCGAGCCGTCCCCGCGGCGGGCCGCTTCGCCGGCTCGCAGCACAGCGGGGCGCAGAACGCGCCGTTCGCGGTGCACCCGGCGACCGGGAAGTCCGAGAGCTTGCGCTGCGGCGCGCCCGTCAGGTGCTCGGCGACCAGCTCGGCGACCAGCTCGGCGAACCGGGGGTCGTCGTTGGGGGTGGCGGCGCGGGCGAAGCCCATGCCCAGCTCCTGGGCGCGCTCGCGGGCCTCGGTGTCGAGGTCCCACACCACTTCCAGGTGGTCGCTGACGAACCCGATCGGGCAGACGACCACGTTGCGCACGCCCTTGTCGTACAGTGCCTCGACGTGGTCCACGATGTCCGGTTCCAGCCACGGGACCTGCGGCGGCCCGGACCGCGACTGCCAAACCACGTCGTGCTCCGGCGCGCCCACGGCGTCCGCGACCAGCCGGGACGCCTCGGCGACCTGCCGCGAGTACCGGTGGCCGCCCTCCTCGGGCGGTCCGGCGGCCTTGTCCGCCGACACCGGCACCGAGTGCGCGGTGAACACGAGGCGGTAGTCGGCGAAGTCGCGGGCGGCGGCGCGCACGGCGTCCGCGAACGACTCGACGAACAGCGGGTGGTCGAAGAACTGGCGCAGCTTCACGAGCTCGGGCGCGTCCGGCACGGCGGCGCGGGCCCGCAGGATGTCCTCGTCGTACTGGCGGCACGCCGAGTAGCCGCCGTAGGCGCTGGTCGGGAAGACGAGCGCGCGCGTGACGCCGTCGGCCTTCATCTCGGCGAGGGTGTCCTCGACCATCGGGTGCCAGTTGCGGTTGCCGAAGTAGACCGGCAGGTCGATCCGGCCGCGCACGGCGTCGATCGCGGCGCGGTTGAGCGCGTTGATCGGCGAGACGCCGCCGAAGTGCTGGTAGTGCTGCTCGACCTCGTCCAGCCGCTCGGGCGGCACACCTCGCCCCCTGGTCACGTTCTCCAGGAAGGGGCGGACGTCGTCGGGTCCTTCCGGTCCGCCGAAGGACAGCCAGAGCAGCGCGTCGTAACTCACCCCCACATCCTCGCGCCGATGGCCCCGCCCCGCGCAACCGGGTCGGCGTGATCGATCGCACGCCGACCCGGACTCCGTGCGCCGGGGACGGTCAGAGCCCCAGGAAGTGCACGCCGCCGTCCACGAACACCATCGAGCCGGTGGTGGCCGGGAACCAGTCGGACAGCAGGCCGCAGACGGACTGGGCGACCGGCGTCGGGTCGTTCACGTCCCAGCCGAGCGGGGCCTTCTCGCCCCACATGGCCTCCAGGTCCGCGAAGCCGGGGATCGACTTGGCGGCCATGGTGCGCACCGGGCCGGCCGAGATGAGGTTGACCCGGATGCCCTGCGGGCCGAGGTCGCGCGCCAGGTAGCGGTTGATCGACTCGAACGCCGCCTTCGCCGCGCCCATCCAGTTGTAGGCGGGCCACGCCTGGCGGGCGTCGAAGTCGAGGCCGACCACGGACGCGCCGCGGCCCATCAGCGGCAGCGTGGCCTGCACCAGCGCCTTGTACGAGTACGCGGAGACGTGCATGGCGGTGGCCACGTCCTCCCACGGCGCGTCCATGAACGGCGCGCCGAGGCACGACGGCGGCGCGTAGCCGATGGCGTGCACGACGCCGTCGAGGCCGTCGACGTGCTCGCGGACCCGGTCGGCCAGCGTGTCCAGGTGCTCCTGGTTCTGCACGTCCAGCTCGACCACCGGCGCGGGCTGGGGCAGGCGCCTGGCGATGCGCTCCACGAGGCTCATCCGGCCGAAGCCGGTGAGCACGACCTGGGCGCCCTGCTCCTGCGCGACCCTGGCCACGTGGAAGGCGATCGACGCGTCCGTGATCACGCCGGTGATCAGCAGCCGCTTGCCTTCGAGCAGTCCCGTCACTGAAACGTCCTCCGAGATGTTGTGCTGGTGGTGGAGAGCCGGTGGGCCGTTCAGTGCCCCATGCCGAGGCCGCCGTCGACCGGCAGCACCGCGCCGGTGATGTAGGCGGCGGCGTCGGAGGCGAGGAACGTGACGGCGGCGGCGATCTCGTCGGTGGTGCCGTAGCGGCCCGACGGCACCTGGGCGAGGATCTGGTTCTTCCGCTCCTCGGGCAGCGCGTCGGTCATGTCCGTGGTGATGAACCCCGGCGCGACGACGTTCGCGGTGATGTTGCGGGAGCCCAGCTCGCGGGCGATCGAGCGGGCCACGCCGACCAGGCCCGCCTTGCTGGCCGCGTAGTTGACCTGGCCCGCGCCGCCGGTCAGGCCGACGACGGACGAGATGAACACGATCCGGCCGTAGCGCTTGCGCAGCATGCCGCGCGACGCGCGCTGGGCCACCCGGAACGCGCCGGTCAGGTTGGCGTCGAGGACGCGGGTGAACTGGTCGTCGGTCATCCGCAGCAGGAGGGTGTCGTCGGTGATGCCGGCGTTGGCCACGACCACCTCGACCGGCCCGTGCGCGGCCTCCACCTCGGCGAACGCGGCGTCGACCTCGGCGGAACTGGTCACGTCGCACTTGACGCCGAGCAGGCCCTCGGGCGCGCCGGAGCCGCGGTGGGTCACCGCGACCTTGTCGCCCTGCGCGGCGAACGCCCGCGCGATCGCCAGACCGATGCCCCGGTTGCCGCCGGTGACCAGAACGGACCTCGACACACTTGCTCCCATCGCTGCTGGTTGATGCGGGCGAGGCTATCTGCTACCCCCAAGTACGCCACCATCGGCCGGTGGTGGATCACAATCGGTCCCGTGACCGGTTTCGCGGATCGACTCCGGGCCGAGGTGGACGGCGACGTGCTCGCCGACCCCGCCGGCCGCGCCCTCTACTCCACCGACGCCTCCAACTACCGCCACGTGCCGGTGGCGGTGGTGAGGCCCAGGTCGGTGGACGGGGTGGTGGCCGCGGTCGCGGTCGCGGTCGAGCACGGCGTGCCGATCACGAACCGGGGCGCGGGCACGTCGATCGCGGGCAACGCGGCGGGCGCGGGGCTGGTGATCGACTTCTCCCGGTACCTCGACCGGGTGATCTCGGTGGACCCGGTCGAGCGACTCGCGGTGGTGCAGCCGGGCGTGGTGCTGGACCGGCTCAACGACGCGGCGCGGCCGCACGGGCTGGTGTTCGGGCCGGACCCGTCCACGCACTCGCGGTGCACGCTCGGCGGCATGATCGGCAACGACGCGTGCGGCGCGCACTCCGTCGCGTGGGGCAAGACCAGCGACAACGTGCAGGCGCTCGACGTGCTGCTGGCTGACGGCCGCCGGTTCGACACGCGCACTCCCCCGCCGCTGGACCTGCCGGACGTCGACCCGGCGTGGTTCCCGGCGCTGGACCGGCGCGTGTCGGGGTACCGGCTGGACGCGCTGCCGGACCTGACCAGGGCGTTGGTCGGCTCGGAGGGCACGTGCGCGACCGTGCTGGGCGCGACCGTGCGGCTGGTGGAGTCGCCGCCGCGGCGGGTGCTGGCGGTGCTGGGGTTCGACGGCCCGTACGACGCCGCCGACCTGGCCCCTGCGCTGCGCGAGCTGGACGTGCTGACGATCGAGGGCCTGGACGAGCAGCTGGCGCGGGCGGCGGGCGAGTCGCGGCGGCTGCTGCCGCCCGGGCGGAGCTGGCTGTTCGTGGAGGCGGCCGAGG
>NZ_JBHTLK010000345.1:0-4795 GCF_042678885.1 Saccharothrix hoggarensis | reverse complement strand
CCGGCGGCGCGGACCGGCGCGGGCGCGGCGCCCGTGCCCGCCTCCAGCTCGGCGACCCGCTCGCGCAGCCGCTCGACCTCGTCGGCCAGGCGCTCCAGCGCCCAGTCCACCTCGGTCATCTTGTAGCCGCGCAGGACCTGCTGGAACTTCAGGGCACGCACGTCGTCCGCGGTCACGTCCTCGGCCGGCAGGCGGGTCGGCGACGCGCCGGGCGGCAGCGGCGCCAGTTCCTCGCCTCGCCCGAACACCAGCGCGGCGAGGAGGAACACCACGGCCGCCACGAGCGCCATGACGACGATGTAGATGAGCGCTGAGGTCACGTGACGATCGTGGCACACCCCCGCCGGTCAAACCGACGAGAACACACTCACCTCCGGGGGAGCACGGCCGAACGGAGCACCCGCGGGGCCCGCCACCGGGTCGTGCCGACTACCGCGAGCGCCGGAGCACCGTGCGCAGGGCGGGCCGGTCCTCCAGCGGCACGTCCGGTGCTCTCCAGCCGCAGCGGACGGCGGTGGAAGCCCTTCACCAGGGTGCGGGTCGCGGGTCGGCAGCGGTCCGAGCAGCGCGGGCACGAACCCCCGGGTCCGGTCGACCAGGTCGGAGTCGAGGAACCCGACCAGGTCGCCGGACGTCGCCGCCGGCGAGCGCCACAGCACCTCGCCCTTGCCGGGCCCGGGCGCCGGCTCGGGCCGCACGTCCGTCCGGTGCACGACCCGCGCGCCCGCCGCGACTGCCCGCGCCACCGTGTCGTCGGTGGACCCCAGGTCCCCCTTGCGCGCCACCGACTCGGCGCGGTCCACTGTGGACTCTTCCAGGTGTTGGCGGAGAACCGGTCGGGCGTCAGGCCAGCGCCCTCAGCACGCGCGCCGGCGGGCGGGTGCCCGCGATGCTCGCCACCATCTCGACCACGCGGCGGGTCTGCCGCACCTGGTGCGCGCGGAACACCTTCGCGCCCGCCCACGCGGCCACCGACGTCGCCGCGAGCGTGCCGTCCACCCGGTCGCCCACGTCCGCGCCGAGCGTCTCGCCGACGAAGTCCTTGTTCGACAACGCCATCAGCACCGGCCAGCCGGTGGCGACGAGCTCGTCCAGCCGGCGCAGCAGTTCCAGGCCGTGCCAGGTGTTCTTGCCGAAGTCGTGCGTCGGGTCGATCAGCACGCCGTCCCGCGGCACGCCGAGCGCGACCATCCGCTCGGCCCGCGCCACGAGCTCCTCCGCCACGGAGGCCACCACGTCGGCGTACCGGACGCGGTGCGGGTCGGTGCGCGGCTCCAGCCCGCCGGTGTGCGAGCAGACGATGCCGACGCCGAACTCCGCCGCCACCTCGGCCAGCGCCGGGTCGGCGCCCGCCCACGTGTCGTTGATCAGGTCCGCGCCCACCTCGCACACCGCGCGGCCGACCTCGTGCCGCCACGTGTCGACGCTGATCACCAGGTCGGGGTGGCGCTCGCGGACCGCCGCGACGAACGGCACGACCCGCCGCGCCTCCTCGGCGGCGTCGACGACCTCGCCCTTGGAGCCCGCCTTCACCCCGCCGATGTCGACGATGTCCGCGCCCTCGGCGACCGCCCGGTCGACCGCGGCCAGCGCGGCGTCGTCCTCGAACGTGGCGCCGCGGTCGTAGAACGAGTCGCGCGTCCGGTTGACGATCGCCATCACCAGCGCGCGATCTCCGGCGACTTCCCGTGGACCGAACCGCATGAGCGCATCGTGCCACGTCCGACCGGCTCGTGAGCTGCGTCACAGACCGCTGCTACTCGTGAGTACATTTCGGGTTTACTCGCCGGTAACACCCTGCGTGATCCCGGTCACGGTCAAGGAGGACCTCGTGCGCCGATCACTCCCCCTGCTGCTCGCCGCCCTGGTGGCGCTCGTCCTGGCGCCACCCGCCCAGGCCGCGCCCGGCTTCGCGGTGGCCTACGAGACCATCCCCGGCCAGGGCGGCACCCCGCTCAAGGCCTTCGTCGTCACGCCGACCGGACGCGGCAGCGGACCGTTCCCGCTGCTCGTGCTGCCGTCGAGCTGGGGCGTCAACAACATCGAGTACGTCGGCGCGGCGGCCAAGCTCGCCTACGAGTCCGGGTACTCGGTCATCAGCTACACGTCGCGGGGGTTCCACGACTCGGCGGGCGAGATCGACGTGGCCGGGCCGGACACCGTCGCCGACGTGAGCCGGGTGATCGACTGGGGCATCGCGCGGGCGGCCGGCGACCCCGCGCGGATCGGCGTCGGCGGCATCTCCTACGGCGCGGGCCAGTCCCTGCTCGCCGCCGCGGCCGACCACCGGATCAAGGCGGTGGCCGCGCTCAGCACGTGGACCGACCTGGCCCGCGCCCTCTACCCGAACGAGACGGTGAACGCGCAGGGCGTCGAGCTCCTGCTGGCCGCCGGGCGCCTGACCGGCCGGCCCGGACCCGTGCTGCGCGAGGCCGAGGCCGCGTACCGGCAGGACCGGTTCGAGGACGTGCTGCCGATCTCGCCGCCCCGCTCCCCCGCGTCGCACGTGTCGTCCGTCAAGGCCGCCGTGATGATCGGCAACGCGTGGAACGACAGCCTGTTCGCGCCCAGCCAGATCACCGACTTCTTCACCGCGCTGAACGGCCCGAAGCGGCTCATGCTGTCGCCCGGCGACCACGCCACCGCCGAGCTGTTCGGCGCGGCCGGGCTGCCCAACGAGATCTGGGCGTCCGTCGGCCGCTGGTTCGACCACCACCTCAAGGGCCTCGACAACGGCATCGACCGCGAGCTCCCCGTGCGGGTCAAGCCCAACAACGGCGGCGGCTGGCGCGCGTTCCCGTCGTGGGCGGCGGCCACCAGCAGGACCGACACCGTGCCGTTGGCGGCGGACCGGATCGGCGCGGGGTGGCCGACCATCGCCGAGAGCGGCACGGTCCTCGTGTCCGGCGCGCTGCAGGGCTTCCTCCAGCTCCCGGTCGGCGTCTCGACGCCCCTGATCGACCGGGGCGCGGCGGCCGTGTGGCGCGGTCCGGTGCAGTGGACCGCCACCACCGTCAGCGGCACGCCGCGCGCGCACCTCACCGTGACGCCGAGCGCGCCCAAGACCACGCTGTTCGCGTACCTGTACGAGGTGAACCCGCTGGGCCTGGGCGCGCTCGTCACGCACAAGCCCGTGACGCTCACCGGCACCGCCACCCGGACCGTCGACCTCGACCTGGAACCGGTCGTGTGGGACGTGTCCCCGGGCAACCGGCTGGTGCTGGTCGTGGACACCGTCGACGCCCGGTACCGGAGCTCCAGCACGCTCGGGTCGACGGTGTCGTTCGGCGCGGACTCGTGGCTGACCGTGCCGCGTAGCTGACAGCAGCCGGCAGGGATTCCTGAAAGGATTCCCGACATGGAATCGAAGTCGACGTTCAAGATCACCCGGTGGGACCAGACCGTCTACGACGAGGCGGAGCCGCAGCTGGGCCGGGCGCTCGTGGACAAGGCGTACCACGGGGCCATGGAGGGGACGAGCACCGCCGAGCTGACGATGTGCCAGCCGTCCGACGGCACGGCGGGGTACGTGGGCACCGAGCGCTTCACCGGCACCGTGGACGGCAGGGCCGGGACGTTCGTGCTCCAGCACGGCGCCGTCATGTCGGCGGAGGGGGCCGAGTTCTGGGGCCACATCGTGCCGGGGTCGGGCACGGGCGAGCTGGCCGGGATCTCCGGCAAGGCCCGGCTGGAGCACGAGCTGATCATCCTGGACCACGACCTTGGCTGACCGGGAACGGGTGATCGCCTACCGGGTCGCGGCGCACCAGTTCGACCGCACCGCCGCCGACCCGTCCGAGCTGCGGGTGTTCGACCTGGGGTTGCAGGACTCGGAGCGGTCCGCCGTGCCCGCGCTGGCGGCGCGGCTGGACCGCGTCCCCGACCTCGGCCCGTTCACGCTCACGTGGAGCGTGCGGGGCGCGCCGCACTGGCACCGCGCGGCCGACGTGCCGGACCTGGAGGCCCGGCCGTGGCCGTTGAGCGACGCCGACGCGCTGGCCCGGATGAACCGGCCGCCGGTCGAGCACGGCCGCGCCGCGCTGCGCGAGGTCGCGTCCGCCCTGCGGGACGTCGTCACGGAGCCGATGACGAAGGGCGAGGCGTCGTCCCGCCTCACCTCCCGGGTCGACCCGGCCCTCACCGCCTGGTGCCGCGGCTGCGACGCCACGCACGTGCCGGACCCCGTGTTCCGCCTCGCCGTCCTGCCCGCCGGCCTGCGCTTCGACCCGGTCGAGAAGACGACGACCTTCGTGCCGCTGGAAAACCGCCGCGACGTACCGCACGAGTCACACGGCTTCGCCGCGCTCATCACCGACTACCTGCGGCTGCACGGCCCCGCCGGCCCGTCGGAGGTGGCGCACTACTTCGGCGCGCCGGTCCGCGACGTGAAGGACGCGTGGCCGGACGACCTCGTCGCGATCTCGAAACGCGCGTGGCTGCCCGCCGACCGCGTCGAAGCCTTCGAGAACCCGCCGGAACCCGAGGTCGTACGGCTCCTGCCCCCGCTGGACCCGTACCTGAACGCCCGCGACCGCGACCTCCTGGTGCCGGACAAGGCGCACCAGAAGGAAGTCTGGCGCATCCTGGGCCGCCGCGGCGCCCTGCTGGTGGACGGCGAGATCCTGGGCACCTGGCAGTCCAGAACCACCCGAACCCACCTGGAGGTGAAGCTCAAGCCCTTCGTCCCCCTGGACGAGGACATGTTCGCCGAGGAGGCCACCCGCCTGGCCAAAGCCAAGGGCCTCAACCAAGCCAAGCTCACCTAGCCCCACCCCACCCGGTCCCCTACCCCACC
>NZ_JBHTLK010000344.1:0-4802 GCF_042678885.1 Saccharothrix hoggarensis | reverse complement strand
CCGCGGCGGCGGCACGGGCACGGGCGCGGCTGCCGGTCAGCGGCCCGCCGTTGGCGATCGACACCTGCACCGGCGGCTCGGCGGCGGGCTGCGGCTCGGCGGCTTCGACCTGCAGGTTGAACAGGAAGCCGACCGTCTCCTCCTTCAACGCGTCCAACATGGCGTTGAACATGTCGAAGCCCTCCCGCTGGTACTCGATCAGCGGGTCGCGCTGGGCCATCGCCCGCAGGCCGATGCCCTCCTTCAGGTAGTCCATCTCGTACAGGTGCTCGCGCCACTTGCGGTCCAGGACGGACAGCAGGACGCGACGCTCCAACTCGCGCATGGCGCCGGGGCCGACCCGGCCGTCGATGTCCGCCTCGCGGGCCTCGTACGCGGCCAGGGCGTCGGCCTGCAGGCGCGCCTTCAGCGACTCGCGGGTGACGTCCTCGTCCTCGTCGAGCAGCGCCTTGTGGTCGAGCGAGATCGGGTACAGCGTCTTCAGCGCCGTCCACAGCTGCTCGAGGTCCCAGTCCTCGGCGTAGCCGTCGGCGGTCGCGCCGTCGACGTACTCGCCGACCACGCTGGTGATCATGTGCTCGACCTGCTCGCGCAGGTCCTCGCCGTCGAGGACGCGGCGGCGCTCGGCGTAGATCACCTTGCGCTGCTCGTTCATGACCTCGTCGTACTTGAGGACGTTCTTGCGGATCTCGAAGTTCTGCTGCTCGACCTGCGTCTGGGCGCTGCGGATGGCCCGGGTGACCATCTTGTGCTCGATCGGCACGTCGTCCGGCACCTTCAGCCGGGTCATGACCGTCTCGACCATCGCCGCGTTGAAGCGGCGCATCAGCTCGTCCTTCAGCGACAGGTAGAACCGCGACTCGCCCGGGTCGCCCTGCCGGCCGGAACGACCGCGCAGCTGGTTGTCGATGCGCCGCGACTCGTGCCGCTCGGTGCCCAGCACGTACAGGCCGCCGGCCGCGCGGACCTCCTCGGCCTCGGACTTGACCTGGTTGGTCACCTCTTCGATGAGCTTGGCCCAGGCGGCCTCGTACTCCTCCGGGTTCTCCACCGGGTCGAGGCCGCGTTCCCGCAGCTCGTGGTCGGCGATGATGTCCGGGTTGCCGCCCAGCACGATGTCCGTGCCTCGACCGGCCATGTTCGTGGCCACCGTGACGGCGCCCTTGCGGCCCGCCTTCGCGATGATCAGCGCCTCCCGGTCGTGGTGCTTCGCGTTCAGCACCTCGTGCGGGATGCCCTTCTGGACCAGCAGCTTCGACAGGTACTCGGAGCGCTCGACGCTCGTCGTGCCGACCAGCACCGGCTGGCCCTTCTCGTGCCGCTCGGCGATGTCCTCGGCGACCGCCTCGAACTTGGCCTCCTCGGTCTTGTAGACCAGGTCGGCCTCGTCCTTGCGCTGCATCGGGCGGTTCGTGGGGATCGGCACCACGCCGAGCTTGTAGGTCTGGTGGAACTCGGCCGCCTCGGTCTCGGCGGTGCCGGTCATGCCGCCCAGCTTCTCGTACAGGCGGAAGTAGTTCTGGAGGGTGATCGTGGCGAGGGTCTGGTTCTCCGCCTTGATCTCGACGCCTTCCTTGGCCTCGATCGCCTGGTGCATGCCCTCGTTGTAGCGGCGGCCCGCGAGCACGCGGCCCGTGAACTCGTCGACGATCATGACCTCACCGGCGCGGACGATGTAGTCCTTGTCCTTGGTGAACAGCTCCTTGGCCTTGATCGCGTTCTGGAAGTAGCCGACCAGGGGCGTGTTGGTCGAGTCGTACAGGTTGTCGATGCCGAGCTGGTCCTCGACGAACTGCACGCCCGCCTCGGTGACGCCGATGGTGCGCTTGCGCTCGTCCACCTCGTAGTGGGTGTCCCGGCGCATCCGCGTGGCCAGCCGCGCGAACTCGACGTACCAGCGCGACGACTGGTCGGCCGGCCCGGAGATGATCAGCGGCGTGCGGGCCTCGTCGATGAGGATCGAGTCGACCTCGTCGACCAGGGCGAAGAAGTGGCCGCGCTGGACCATCTCGTCCCGGCTCCACGCCATGTTGTCGCGGAGGTAGTCGAAGCCGAACTCGTTGTTCGTGCCGTAGGTGATGTCGGCGTTGTAGGCGACCCGGCGCTGCTCGGGCGTCATCTCCGACAGGATCGCGCCGACGGTCAGCCCGAGGAACCGGTGGATGCGGCCCATCCACTCGGCGTCGCGTCGGGCCAGGTAGTCGTTCGTCGTGACGACGTGCACGCCCTTGCCCGCGATCGCGTTCAGGTAGGCGGGCAGCACGGAGGTCAGGGTCTTGCCCTCACCGGTGCGCATCTCGGCGATCTGCCCGAGGTGCAGCGCCGCGCCGCCCATCAGCTGGACGTCGAAGTGCCGCTGGCCGAGGGTGCGCTTGGCGCCCTCGCGGACCACCGCGAAGGCCTCCGGCAGCAGCTCGTCCAGGGACTCGCCGTCGGCGTGGCGCTTGCGGAACTCCTCGGTTTTCGCCCGCAGCTCCGCATCGGAGAGGTCGATGACGTCGTCTTCGAGGTTGTTGATGTGCGCTGCGATGTTGCGCAGGCGCTTGAGCATCTTGCCCTCGCCAGCGCGGAGCAGTCGGGACAGCACCATCCGGGTCGACCTCATTACCTCATCGCGACGCGCCCGGGGGACGGGCGCCTTCCACAGGGCTCACCACGGCCATGGCGAGCCTTCACCACCCGCCATCGTAGGCAAGTCGTGAAGGTGTGTGCACAGACACAGGTAGGAAGCGGTGCGGAACGCCCCGTAACGACCTTCGAGAACGACCTCGGCGAACCGCCCCACCACCGCACCCGACCCACGACCAAGATCAGGCCCGCACCCCCACCCCCCCGAACCCGGACCCGCAAGGCCCCAGCCCCGACGTTCGAACCGGCTGAGTCGGACGTGTCGGTACCAGGCCACGGCCACAGAAGCGGAAGCGGAAGCGGAAGCGAACTGGGGCAACCGGCACGGCGAACTCACGCGCCGGAAACACCGGGCGGATATCCGGAACGGCCGCAAGGCCCAAAACAACACAGGCCAAGCCATCCAACCGAGATCACGACCCCATCACGAACCGCCCGGACCACCGCCCAGGACCGGATCGCGGAGCCTCCGCATCCCGATCACCCGCAGATCACACAGCACACCCAAGGTGACCACCACGCGAGGTCGCGTCGGTCGTTCGCGCCTCATTTTCCGCGATCACGCTTTTCCGATCGCGGAAAATGAGGCGCGAACGACCGACTTAATGGCGACCGAGCCGCGACGCCGAAGGCGGCGCCATCAACACCGCCGGCGCCATTGAATCAAGCCAGCCGGATCACGCCGTAGTCGAATCCCTTTCGGCGGTAGACGACGCTCGGACGTCCGCTGTCGGCGTCGGAGAACAGGTAGAAGTCGTGGCCGACCAGTTCCATCTCGTAGAGAGCCTGGTCGACGGTCATCGGCTTGGCCGCGTGTTCCTTCTCACGCACGACCCGGCCGGGCAGGTTTTCCTCGACGCCGTCGTCCCAGCGCTGCGCGGGCACTTCCGCCATGCCCTCGTACGCGGGTTCGGGTTCGGCGGCTTCCAGCACCGCGGTGTGGCCGAGCCACATGCCTTGCGCCTGGCTGTCGGAGTCGGGGCGGATGGGCAGTGCGTCCCCGAGTGCGCTGGTCGCCTCGGCGACCGATGTGGGACCGCGGCGACCGTGGTGCACGCGCCTGCGGTCGTGCGAGCGCCGCAACCGGTTCTCCAGCTTGTTCACCGCGGAGTCCAGGGCGGCGTAGAAGTCGCCCGCACACGCTTCGGAGCGGACCACCGGTCCGCGTCCCTTGCCGGTGATCTCGACCCGCTGGCAGTTCTTGGACTGCCTGCGGTTCGGCTCGTGGAAGAGCTCCACGTCAAACCGGATGACCTTGCGATCGTAGCGCTCAAGCCGGGCCAGCTTCTCGGCGACGTGAACCCGATAGTGATCGGGCACCTCGACATTGCGGCCCTTAACGACGATGTCCATACACGACCTCCCTCGCTGTGCTGCGAGCAATGGCTTTGGATCGTTTGGGCGCCGGATTCGCGATCATGGCGGGGGGCTTGTCGCTGAGGGTGGCCCTCAGTGCCCCACCGGCGCCAGGGTCATGGGCTGTTCGCCTCCTCCCCGCGTGCCGGGAACGCTGATAGCGGTGCACGTTAGCCCGGTATTCGCCGCTGCGACACCCCCCGGGGCGGGGGAACTCCAAGATTTTCTTTTCGTAACGCAGAGCGACCGGAAACCGGTACCGGGCGAACGCCCGGCGGACGTGCTGGGGCAGCACGCTGACGGCCGCTCACCCGAACGGCCCAGCTCGGCACAGACGCCCGTCAGCAGAGCGGTTACGTCGAACGGCCTCTGCGGGGGCGTCATATCCGGCCAACGGGCGAGAGGTCCGAGAGGTTCCCGGTCCTGATTCACCCGTGTGGGTGGGTTCGGTGGGCAGTCGTCAGCGTGAGAACAGCGGATACCCGGAACCCGGCCGTTCTCAACACGGAAATTCCGGCACGTGCCGTCGATCCGGTCGTGACGACGTCGTCCAGCAGGACAACCGGGCTCCCGGGCGGTGGCAGACCAGCGGGAACGAGCCGCACGCGACCAGCCAGGTTCGCCCGGCGGGCCGCCGCGTCGAGCCCCGTCGAATCACGAACACCTTTCGCGAAAGCCAGTGCGGGCGCGACCGGGAACCCCGAAGCGCGCGCCATTCTCAACACGT
Organism: Saccharothrix hoggarensis; assembly: GCF_042678885.1. GTDB lineage: Bacteria > Actinomycetota > Actinomycetes > Mycobacteriales > Pseudonocardiaceae > Actinosynnema > Actinosynnema hoggarensis. The sequence continues at coordinate 91 of NZ_JBHTLK010000344.1, read as the reverse complement.
GGGAACCGCCTCGGGCACGGGCGGCCGACGCGCGCGACGGCGCGGGCACGAGCCACGGCTCCGGCCCGACGCCCGGCAGCCGGGGAAGCGC
>NZ_JBHTLK010000343.1:0-4848 GCF_042678885.1 Saccharothrix hoggarensis | reverse complement strand
GCTGGTCGGCGACGTCCGCCGGGTCGGCCTCGGGCACGTCCGGCGGCTCGGGCGCGGCGTCGGGGCGTCCCACCGCGGCCTCCTCGTCCACGATCCCGGCGTCGGTCTCCGGCTCGACGGGGCGCACCTGGTCGGCCACGTCGTTCCACGGCTTCTCCACGCTCATCACGCTGACCCTCCCGTGCGGCTGGCGGACAGGACGGCGCCCGCCACGACCCAGGGTCGCAGCGGGCGGACGGATACGACGTTCAGGATTCGCTTCACACCACCATCGGGGGACTCGCCGCTCGCGGCGCCCGCCTCGACGCGTCACGAGACGCCGGGCGCTCGGCTCGACCACTCGACCGGGCACGCCGACCTGACCGGCGGGCAACCCACCGACCGAGCGGGGTTCGACGCCTCCGGGTCGCACTCGGACCCGCGGGCAGGCCGTCGAACCGATCCCCGCAGCGCGGTCACCTCCTTCGGCCGTCAGACCACTGTGGTCCGGCGGGCCGGAGGAGACCTCTCGCAGCGCTTCACCCGGCTGGTCCGCCGGGGCCTCGCACTCCTACCGTTCACCTCGATCACTCCCGGGCAACGTCACCAGGTCACTGACCGATACTTCTGATATAGCCACCGATGTGGACTGTGTCAAGTGGTCGGTCCGGTTCGCGTCAGGTGGTCCAGTCGTCCGCCAACCCCGTCACGACGGCCTGGTCGCCGGTCGCGCTGATCCGGGCCGTCACCGGGCCGAGGCGGAGGTCGGACAGCGTCAGCTCGCCCCACCGCTCCGGCACGTGCGGCCGGGTCGTGAGGGTCCGCTCCGGCACGTTCGGCTCCAGCCCGAGGAACGACCGCACCAGCAGCAGCGGCGACGCGCTCGCCCACGCCTGCGGCGAGCACGACGTCGGGTACGGCACGGGCGGGCTGAAGTCGGCGCGCGGGAAGCCGCAGTACAGCTCCGGCAGCCGTCCGCCGAATGCCGCCGCCGCGTCGAGCAGGCCGTCCGCCAACCGGTGCGCCAGCTCGACCGCGCCGGGCAGGTGGGCGTAGCGCAGCAACCCCGCGACGGCGATGGCCGTGTCGTGCGGCCACACCGACCCGTTGTGGTAGCTCATGGGGTTGTACGCGCCCATGGACGACGCCAGCGTCCGCAGGCCGTACCCGCTGTCCATGTCGGGGTCGGCCAGCCGCCGGATCAGCGCGGCCGCGTGCTCGTCGGTCGCGATCCCCGTCCACAGGCAGTGGGCGGTGTTGCTGGTGAGCGCGTCCACGGGCTGCTTGCGGCCGTCGAGCGCGACGGCGTACCACCCGCGGTCGGGCAGCCAGAACGACTCGGCGAACCGCTGCCGCAGCTTCTCGGCGCGCTCCCGCAGCCGGGCGGCGCCGGTCCGGTCGCCGAACCCCTCGGCCAGCTCGGCGCGCGCCAGGAACGCCGCGTAGGCGTAGCCCTGCACCTCGCACAGCGCGATCGGCGGGATCGCCTGCCGGCCCGAGGCGTCGTTGACGCCGTCGAAGCTGTCCTTCCAGCCCTGGTTCGCCAGGCCGCGGTCGGTGGCGCGCCGGTACTCCACGAACCCGTCGCCGTCGCGGTCGCCGTGCCGGTCGATCCACGCGATGGCGGCGTCGGCGGCCGGCAGCAACGAGCGCACCACGTTCTCGTCCGCGCCCCACCGGCGGCACTCCGCCAGCAGCATCACGAACAGCGGCGTCGCGTCGATCGTGCCGTAGTAGTGGTTGCCGCCCAGGACGGCCGTGCTGTCGGGGCCGAGGCGCAGCTCGTGCAGGACGCGTCCCGGCTCCTCCTCGGTCAGCGGGTCGACCGCGGTGCCCTGGGTCTCGGCGAGGGTCTGCAACGTCCCGAGCGCGAGGCCGACGTCCAGCGGCAGCGCCATCCACGCGGTCAGCAGGCTGTCGCGGCCGAACAGGGTCATGAACCACGGCGCGCCCGCCGCGACGAACGGCCTGCCGTCGCGGGCCGGGTCGTGGATGAGCAACGCGCCGAGGTCGCTCTCCGTGCGGCGCAACACCTGCGTCAGCACGGGGTCGGTCGCGGTGACGAGCGAGCTGGCCGCCCGCCACGCCCGGATCTTGCGCGCCGGACCGCTGCTCTCCAACCGCTCGCCGCGGTGGAACTGGGGCTTGACCTGCCGGCCGCCGATGGTCGGCTGCACGACGACCTCGGTCGACCACCGCCCGCCCGCGGGCACGACCACCTGCCAGCTCAACGCGCCGGGCACCACGACGGGTTCGGCGGTGGCCGTGAACGAGACGCCGCGGGAGCCGTCCTTGCGGTCGCGCAGCAGGAGTTCCGGCCCGGCGGCCGTGGCGTCCGAGCCGCCGTGCGCGGCCCGTCCTTCCTTGACCGCGAACAGGTCGGCGAAGTCGGCGTCCACGTGCAGGTCCAGCCGCACCGCGGTCGCCTCGCGGCCCAGGTTGTCGACCGTGATCGTCTCGCGCATGCCGTCGCCGACCAGCCGTTCCCGCACCAGCAGGAGCGTGCTGTCGGCCATGCCGGGGGCCGGCGGGCGGCGCAGCACGAACCGGGCCGCGAAGGCCTCCGGGTGCGACACCGACAACGCGTGCGGCGTGCGGCCGTCCAGCCTCAGCTGCCACCGCGAGACCACCCGCGCGTCGCGGTAGAACAGGCCGTGCGGGGTGCCGGGCTCGATGTCGCCGGTGCCGCCGGAGAGGCAGAACGTGCTGCCCTCGACCAACGTCGTGGTGCCGCCGGTGATGGCGGGCTCGCCCGCGTTGAACGGCTCGGGTGGCGGTTCGGCGGTCACGTGCGGTCCCCGGAGGCGTGCAGCGCGCCGTCGACGCCGCGGCCGCCGTCCAGCGCGTGGCCGCCGTGCAGGGCGTGGCCGTTGTGGGCCTGGCCGTTCAGGGCGCGGTCGTTGTGGGCCTGGCTGTTGCGGGCGTCCACGTTCCGCTCGTAGACCCGGTCGAGGGCCGAGTCGAGGGCGGCGTAGTCGCGGCGCAGCGCGGTCAGCGCGCCGTCGGGCGCGAGGTCCTGCCGGTACGCGGCCTCGTAGCCCGCGCCCAGCCCGTCGACGCCGAAGTGCCCGGCGACGTGCGCCCGGCACGCGGCCGGGTCGAGGTCGCGCACCTCGTGCAGCGCGGACACCAGCTCGTCGGGGTCGTCGCGGACCAACCCGGTGACGCCGTCCACCACGACCTCCGGCACCGCTCCCGCGCGCAACGCCACCACCGGCGTGCCGCACGCCATCGCCTCGATCATCACCATGCCGAACGGTTCCTCCCAGCGGATCGGGAACAGCAGGCACCGGGCGGCGGCGAGCAGCTTGCGCTTCTCGGTCGCGTCGGCGACGCCGAACACGTGGTCGCGGTCGGTCAGCCGGGGCCGGACCTCGCGCTCGAAGTACTCCTTCTCGACGGGCTCGGCGCACTTGCCCGCGAGCACCAGCGGGACGCCGGCGGCGTGCGCGGCCTCCAGCGCCAGGTGCGGCGCCTTGTCCGGGTGGAAGCGGCCGAGGAACAGCGCGTAGTCCTCCTTGCGCTCCCGGAACGGCCAGTCCTCGACGCGCAGCGCGTTGTGGACCGTGCCGACCCAGTTCAGCTCGGGCGCCAGCTCCCGCTGCCGGTCGCTGATGGCGACCAGGCCGACGTCGCCGCCCAGCTCGCGATAGTAGCGGCGCATGTCGGTGTCCACGGGCCCGTGCACGGTCGCCACCGTGGGCACGCCCAGGGCCGCGAACGCCGGCGCGTTGAGCGGGCCGGCGAGGGTGTGGTCGTGCACGACGTCCACCCCTTCGGCGGCGACCAGCCGTTCGACCTCGCGGCGGACGGCGGCGGCGTGGACCACCTCGGGGAACGGCTCGCCGAGGCGTTCGGGGACCGTGCGGTCCCAGACGGGGACGAACCGGGCCTTGGTGCCGGCCTCCCCCGCGCCCAGCAACGTCACCGCGTGGCCGCGGGCGACCAGGGCGTCGGCGAGGTCGGCCACGACGGCCTCCACACCGCCGTACGCCTTGGGCGGGACGTCGAAGTAGGGCGGGGCGACGAGCACGACGCGCAACCGGTCGTCGGCGCGGTCGATCGCGCGGCGTGCGGACGGGACGGCGGAAGGCAGGCTGCTCAAGGACGACCTCCTCGAACGGGCGAGCGGATCGTGGTTGGCACTCTTCGCCCTAGAGTGCTAACAAAGATCGTGGGTGGAGCGCAACACCCCTCGGATGGACATGGCGGCGATCACAACCGGTGTACCAGGAAAGGATGTGCGGTGACGGCGGTGGACGGGGACCTGGTGCCGTTGCGGGCCGATTTCGACGTGGTGTGGCGCGGTTACGACCGCGGCCAGGTGCGGCACTACGTGGACGGCGTCGAGGCCGAGCTGGGTGTGCTCGCGGTCGACCGCGACGCCGCCGTGGCGCGGGCCGACGACCTCGCCCGCCAGCTGGAGACGGCGCGCGCCGAGATCCGCGTGCTGCGGGAGCACATCGACCGGATCTGCCGCACGCCCGTCGAGCCCCACGCGCTCACGGAACGCCTGCGCCGCATGGTGGAACTCGCGCACGACGAGGCCGCGGAGATCACCGAGCGGGCGCGGGCCGTCGCCGAGAACCACTGGGCCACGGCGGAACACGCGGCCGCCCGGCTGCGGGAGCGGTCCGAACGGCTCGTCGACGACCTCGACGTCCGCAGGCGGGAGGCGGAGGCCGAGCACCGGGCGCTGATGCGACGGGCCCGCGAGCAGGTCGTGGCGGCCGAGCGCGAGGCCGAGCAGCGGCGGCGTGAGCTGGACGCGCGGGCCGAGGCGCTGCGCGAGGAGGTGCGGGCCGACTTCGAGGTCGCGATGGCCGCGCGACGGGCCGAGGCGATGGCCGCGATGGCCGAGGAGGAGGC
>NZ_JBHTLK010000342.1:0-4934 GCF_042678885.1 Saccharothrix hoggarensis | reverse complement strand
GCCGCTGTCCCGCGCCGCCCACCACCACGTCCGGGGCGCCGCCAAGGACGCCATCCCCGCCGCGCAGCGCCGTGCCGCCCAGCGGGCGTTCCTCGCGCACGCCGCGTCACGCGGCATCGCGTCCGTGCACGAGTGCGCCGGACCCGACATCTCCAGCCGCGACGACCTCGCCGACCTCCTCGCCACCGACGTCCTCGACGTCGTCGGCTACTGGGGCGGCACCGAACCCGTCGACCTGCCCGTCCGCGGCCTCGCCGGCGACCTGTTCGTCGACGGCGCCCTCGGCTCCCGCACCGCCGCCCTCTGCTCCCCGTACGCCGACGCCGACACCACCGGCGCGCTCTACCTCGACGCCGACGCCATCGCCCGGCACCTCGTCGCCTGCACCGAAGCCGGCCTGCAGGGCGGGTTCCACGTCATCGGCGACGCCGCCATGGACGCCGTCGTCGAAGGCTTCGCCGCGGCCGCCGCCACCGTCGGCGTGCCCGCGCTCGCCGCCCGCCGCCACCGCCTCGAACACGTCGAGATGATCACCGCCGAGCAGGCCGCGAAACTCGGCTCGTGGGGCGTCGTCGCCTCCGTGCAGCCCCTCTTCGACCGCGAGTGGGGCGGCCCGGACGGCATGTACGCGCAACGCCTCGGCGTCGAACGCGGCACCGCCCTCAACCCGTTCTCCCGGCTCGCCGCCGCCGGCATGATCCTCGCCCTCGGCTCCGACGCGCCCGTCACCGACGTCGACCCGTGGGCCGCGATCAAGGCCGCCGTCCACCACCGCACCGACGGCTCCGGCATCTCGCCGCGCGCCGCGTTCACCGCCCACACCCGCGGCGGGTGGCGTGCCGCCGACGTCGGCGACGGCGTCACCGGCACCCTCCAACCCGGCGCGCCCGCCACCTACGCCGTCTGGGACGCGGGCGACCTCGAGGTCTCCGCGCCCGACAGCCGCGTCCAGCGCTGGTCCACCGACCCCCGCTCCCGCGTCCCCGCCCTGCCCTCCCTCGACGGCCCCGCGCCCACCTGCCTGCGCACCGTCCTGCGCGGCCGCACGATCTACGACAAGGACGCCACATGACCGCCCGCCACAACACGGCGCCACCGGTGGCACCCCCGGCGGTCGCGTCCCCGCCGGCGGCCGGGCGGCAGCACACCCCGCACACCCCCTTCCCCGGAAACCAGGAGTGACACATGGCGTTGCTCGACCTCGACCCCCGGGTGGTCGCGACGGCACGGGAACTCGCCGCGCGCGCCGCCGAACCGGTGGTGGCCATCGCCAAGGCCCACACCACGGTGGCGGTCGAGCGCGCCACACTCCGGCTGGCCGGCATCACCGGCGCGGACTCCACCCACCGCGCCGGCGACGTGCCGTGGGTCAACCGCGTCGTCGACACCGTCCGTGAGCACTGCGGCCTCGAACACGGCGCCGCGCTGCCCGTCTTCCACGCCCTCAAAGAGCACAACCTCGGCACCCTCACCGAACTCGCCGAGGCCACCGCCGCCGGACAGGTCCGCTACACCCTGCCCACCGGCCGCGACCGCGACCGCGCCCGCAAGGCCGCCACCGCCGCCGTCACCAAGGGCCTGCGCACCGTCGACCGCAACCGCGCCCAACGCGACCGGCTCGTCACCCGCCTCGGCGACCCGCCCCAACGGCCCTGGATCTACCTCATCGTCGCCACCGGCGACATCGACGAGGACGTCGTCCAGGCCCGCAACGCCGCCCGCGCCGGCGCCGACATCATCGCCGTCATCCGCTCCACCGGCCAGTCCCTGCTCGACTACGTCCCCGAAGGCGCCACCCACCACGGCTTCGCCGGCACCTACGCCACCCAGGAGAACTTCCGCATCATGCGGGCCGCCCTGGACGACGTGTCCAAGGAGGTCGGCCGGTACGTGCGGCTCACCAACTACGCCTCCGGCCTCTGCATGCCCGAGATCGCCGTCCTCGCCGGCCTGCAACGCCTCGACATGATGCTCAACGACTCCATGTACGGCATCCTGTTCCGCGACATCAACCCCATCCGCACCTTCGTCGACCAGCGGTTCTCCCGCCAGGTCCACGCCCGCGCCGGGATCATCATCAACACCGGCGAGGACAACTACCTCACCACCGCCGACGCCGTCGACGCCGCCCACACCGTCACCGTGTCGCAGCTCCTCAACGAGCACTTCGCCCACGAAGCCGGCCTGCCCGACCACCTCCTCGGCCTCGGCCACGCCTTCGAGATCAACCCCAAGGTCCCCGAGTCGTTCCGCCTCGAACTCGCCCACGCCCTGCTCGCCCGCGAACTGTTCCCCGACGCGCCGCTCAAGTGGATGCCACCCACCAAGCACATGACCGGCGACGTGTTCAACGGCTACCTGCTCGACGGGTTCTTCAACCTCGCCGGCGTCCTCACCGGCCAGTCCATCCTGCTCGTCGGCATGATGACCGAGGCCGTCGTCACCCCGTTCCTGTCCGACCGCGACCTGGCCCTCGCCAACGTCCGCTACGTCCTCGACGCCGCCGGCGGCCTGCGCGAGGACTTCCGCCCCGCGCCCGACGGGCTCATCGTCAAACGCGCCCACCAGGTCCTCGGCGAAGCCGTCGACCTCCTCGCCCGCATCGTCGACGACGGGCTGCTCAACGCCATCGCCGACGGCACCTTCGGCCTCATGAAACGCCCCGCCCACGGCGGCCGCGGCGCGGACGGCGTCGTCGAGAAGGCCGACGGGTACGTCAACCCCGCCTCGGAGCTGCTGGAGACCGCCCGGTGAACACCCCAGTGAACGCGGCCCAGAACAACACCGCCCAGAAGAACGCGCCTCAGACGAGCGCCGCCCCCGCCGACGCCGCGGCGGCGAACCCGAAACGGCACGTCCGCCCGTACGGCGACACCACCGGCGACGGCATGGTGCAGACCTCCTTCACCCTGCCCGTCCCGTTCGGGCCCAAGGCCGACGGCGCCGCCCAGCAGCTCGCCAACCGCATGGGCATCGACCCCGCCATGGTCGTCCACTCCCACCCCATCGGCGACGACTTCACCTTCTTCGTCGTCTACGGCTCCGTCCGCCACATCGTCGACCTCGACGAAGTCCGCGTCGTCGAACGCGAGTACCCGCTGCTCAGCCCCACCGAGGTCAACACGGCCCTCAAGAAGCTCCTGCGCCGCAAGCTCGTCGTGGTCGGCGCCTGCATCGGCACCGACGCCCACACCGTCGGCATCGACGCCATCCTCAACATCAAGGGCTTCGCGGGGGAGAAGGGCCTCGAGTACTACCGCGAACTCACCGTCGTGAACCTCGGCGCCCAGGTGTCCGTGCCCGAGCTCGTCCGCCGCGCCCGCGCCGAGAAAGCCGACGCCGTCCTCGTCTCCCAGGTCGTCACCCAACGCGACGCGCACCTGCTCAACACCCGCGAGATGTCCGCCGCGTTCCGCGAGGCGATGGGCGACCGGCGACCCGTCCTCATCGCCGGCGGACCCCGCTTCGACCCGCTCATGGCCGACGAGCTCGGCGTCGACCGCGTGTTCGGCCGCGGCACCACGCCCGGCGAGGTCGCCAGCTACCTCGTGCACGCCGTGCGGACCCGGAAAACCACCCAGACGAAGGAGAGCGCGTGAGCCTCACCGAGGGATTCACCGTCACCCACCGCCGGTACGTGCCCCACTCCCACGCCCACTACGGTGGCGACCTCGTCGACGGCGCCTACAGCCTCGGCCTGTTCGGCGACGTCGCCACCGAACTGCTCATCCGCACCGACGGCGACGAAGGCCTCTTCGCCGGCTACTCCGCCGTCGAGTTCGTCGCACCCGTCCACGCCGGCGACGTCATCGAGGCCACCGCCACCCTCGTCCGCGTCGGCACCCGCTCCCGCGAGATCGACTTCGAAGCCCGCGTCGTGTGCCGCGCCGCCCCCGACCGCGGCCCCTCCGCCGCCGACGTCCTCGACCCGCCCGTCGTCGTCACCAAAGCCCGCGGCACCGTCGTCGCGCCCCCGCGTCAGTAGCCGTACTCCCAACCACCGCCCGCCTCGCACACGTCCACGTGGTTCACGCGGCGCTGCCCGCGCCGCAGCTCCTCGGCGAACGCCGCCGCGTCCACCCCGAACGCCTCCACCACCCGCACCGACGCCGGGGTCGTGCTCACCCGCGCGGCCTCGGCCAGCCGGTGCCGGCCCGACTCCCGCAGCATCGCCGTCAACCGCTCGTGGTTGTCCGCCTTCGTCCGCTCGTCCCGCACCTCGCGCACCCGGCCGTCCGCGCGGAACTCGTCGGCGGCACGCCTCATCTCCTCGTCGGTGTCGAACAGGACCACCAACGCGGTGCAGTACGGCGTCGGCGTGCCCGCGACCCGGCGGCCCGGGGCGAACACCGCCACGAGCACGGTCACGAGGACGACGAGGGACACGGCCACGGCCGGCGGGCGCCAGCGGATCACACCACCACCCTGCCACCGCCCGCCCGGACCCGGCGACCCGACGGTCACCCACCGGCGCACCACGCCCCTCTGCCACTATCGGACACGTGATCAGCCTCGATCCGCTGTCCCCCGTGCCGCCCTACGAACAGGTGCGGTCCCAGTTCGCCCGCAAGATCACCGGCCGGGAACTGGCCGTCGGCACCCGCCTGCCCACCGTCCGCGCCCTGGCCGCCGAACTCGGCCTCGCCGTCAACACCGTCGCCCGCGCCTACCGCGAACTCGAGGAAGCCGGCCTCATCGAGACCCGCGGCAGAGCCGGCACCGTCGTCAGCGCGGCGGGGGAGCGGAGCCGGGAACGCGTCCTGCGCGCCGCCCGCGCCTACGCCGCCACCGCCCGCGAACAGGGCCTCACCGCCGACGAAGCCCTCGACATCGTCCGCGCCGCCCTGGGCGACTAACGCCAGTCCTGCGCGCCTCGGCCACCGCGGTCAACGCGGTGGCCCGCGGAGCCCGCCCGCGTGAGCCCGGGCCGCCCG
>NZ_JBHTLK010000341.1:0-4942 GCF_042678885.1 Saccharothrix hoggarensis | reverse complement strand
CGCGCCGGAGCCGGCCCCGCGCCAGGACCCGGTCCCGCACCAGCGCTCCGACCAGGACCCCTGGTCGCCGCCGCCGCGCGACCCGGACGGCCCCGGCACGGCGGACCGGCCGGACATCGACGACGCCCACGCCCGGCACGGTGAGACGACGCCAGCCGGCATCTCGCACCACCGGGGCGACTCGGACATGGGCGACCTGCCGCAGCGCGTCCCGCACGACCCTCGATATTTCACCGCCGACGTCCACATCACCCCGGACGGCCGGGCGCGCATCGGCAACCACAGCTACAGCCCGGAGGAGTACGGCGACCTGTTGCGCCGCAACGGGTGGGACGGCAAGACGCCGATCCGCCTGATCGGTTGCGACGCGGGCTCGAACGACTTCGCCAACCGCCTCTCCCGGCACACCGGCGCGGACGTCCTCGCGCCGACCAAGCCGGCCTGGACCGACAGCAACGGCCGCGTCTACACCAGCGACGCCGAGGTCGACCCCGACGGCAACCGCCGCCCGCGCATCCCACCGAACGGCGAGTGGGAGACGCACCGCCCGGACGGCACCCGCGGCAAGGCGAGCGACGACGGCTTCGTGCCGGGCACGAACGACGCCGACAAGCACGACCTCGACCCGGACGACGCACGCGACCGCGCCGCGCGGGACAACACGGTCACCGACCCGCCGGAGGGCCGCGACCCGTCGCCGCAGCGGACCGTGCCGTGGGACCCGCCCCAGGACCTGCCGCGCGTGGACGTGGAGGTCGACCCGAACCAGCGCGTCCTCGACTTCAACGGCGGCCCGCCGCTGGAGCCGAACTCGCGCGTCGTCGTCCACAACCCGGACGGCTCGGTGCGCGGCACGTACTACACGGACGCGAACCGGAACGTCACGCACGTCGACACGAGCGTGCCGAACACCCGCAACAGTGCGGGCGTTCCGGTCAACCCGGACACCGCGCGGCCCGAGCCGGGTGTCGTGTACCAGGTGGACACCGGGATCAGCACGCACACGTTCCGCGGCCAGGATCTGCCCGACGCCGGGACGTCCCGCCCGGACACCAGCCCCGGCACGACGGACACCGGCCGGACCGACGGCACGGACAACACGAACGGCACGGACAACACCGGCACGTCGCCGGACACCACACCCGGCACGTCACCCGACACGACGCCCGACGGCACGCCTGACGCGTCGTCGCCGGACAACCGCCCCGCCGACCGCTTCGACGACTTCGACCAGACCCGCACGCCACCCGCCGTGGAGTGGAACCCGCCCGGCGGTCCCGACGGCACCTACCGGACGATGCCGCCGCACGAGAACTACAACCCGGCTCCCCCGCCGGACGGCGACGGCCCGTTCTCCTTGCGCGGCAACGACCCGGACAACCGGCTGGAGCCGCACGCCCGCTACGACGTCTACAACGACGACGGCGACTGGCACGGCACCTTCTACACCGACGCCGACGGCCGGGTCTCGCACGTCCACACCTGGTCGGGCAACAGCGAGCAGGGCTTCAACCCCGAGCTGGGCACCGCGGAGACGTGGGACGCGGGCCTGCCGGTCCCGGCGCCGAACACGACGTTCGCGGTCGGCCCGCGGTACGTGGACGGCATGGACCCGGCCGTGCCGCAGCAGATGTACCGGACCGACGTGCACGGCGACACGATCGCCGCGAGCGGTCGCCCGGTGTACCCGCCGAGCGGCACCAGGGCCGAGGACTTCTGGGGGCCGCGGCGCGGTGTCGAGCCGGGCTCGCCCGGCGAGGGCGTCCAGCCCGACACCGGCCGGATCGCGAGCGGCGGCCCGGAGGGCTACAAGAGCCCGACCGCGGGCGAGTACGCGCCGTTCAACTACTACGGGAACCGGCACGAGCTGTTCAAGTTCGACGGCGGCCACATCGTGGCGTTCGAGGGCGGCGGTCCCGGCGAGCGGATCAACCACATCCCACAGTGGGCCTACGAGAACCGCCCGATGAAGATCGACGGCGGGTCGACGGACGACACCTGGCGGCGGATGGAGGAGGACATCGCGCGGCGCGCGGCGGTCGACGGCACGACCGTGGACCGCGTGGACTTCTTCGCCGAGCGCACCACGCCGGACATCCACACGCCGGACAAGCTGCACGTGCGCTACCACTTCACGGTGTCCGAGCCGCCGCCGCCCAGGACCGTGCAGGAGATCAGGAGCTTCCACAATGTCCCCGAGCCCGCCAGGAACAACCGTGTCGTCCTCCCACCGCCAACCCCGTGAGCGGCAGCAGGAGCTGCTGCAGGAGATCGGCCGCGACTTGGTCGAGGCGTGCCCAGAGGGCTGGTTCCGGATCGACCTGCGCGCGTCGGTGGCCGTGACGTCGGACTGGATGGCCCTCACCGTGCTGATGCCGGACCACTCCAGCCCGCCCGCGGACCCGCCGCTGTCGGTCGGCCGGGCGCTGCGGGAGCTGCGCGAGCTGATGTACGTGGAGGGGCGCGGCACGTGGTTCTCGCTGCGGTACACGATGGACCCGCCGGCCGCGTTCCACGTGGTCTACAACGACGAGTTCGACCCGAAGTGGTCCCCGGACCTGAGCCCGCGCGAGTGGGCGCTCGACCTGGAGCACTTCCCGCGCGCGCCGGAGCACGTCCCCGGCTGGCTGCGCGCCAAGCTGCCCGACGACGACCAGCCGACTGCGGGATACTGAGGCCATGACGGAACCACTCAACCCGGTCCAGCAGGACGAGCTGCTCCAACGGATCACCGGGCGACTGGTGCTGGACCTGCCGGCGGGGTGGAGCCACCTCCAGGTCGACTACAAGGCCCTCGGCGACCACGTCGAGGCGGGTGGCCTGCTGCGCATGGCGAACGGCGGCATGTTCGGCTGGGACCTGCCCGACGAGGCGCGCGACCTGTTCGCCCGGCTGCGCGCCGGCATGGCCCGCCCGGAGCGCGGCACGTGGCTGCACGCCACCTACTGGCTCGACTACCCGGACAACTACGCGATCGAGTACAACCGCCAGGACGAGCCGCGTTTCCGCACCCCGCCGCCCCCGCGGGCGCACGCGCGGGAGCTGGAGGTCTTCCCGCGCGCCGACGAGCACGTCCCGGACTGGCTGCGCGCCGCCGTCACGCCCTGATCCGGCATCCGGGTGGCGTTCCCGGCGCTCGCTGATCAGGCGGTGTGCCGGGGTGTCCCCGACCGGGATGATGGGCGTGCCGGACGCGCCGATCACCGCGGGGAGTGACAGGCCATGAGAGCGTGTGTCGTCGGAGCGGGCCCCGCCGGGATCGTCGCCGCGAAGGTGCTGCTGGAGAACGGCTTCGACGTCACGGTGTTCGACAAGTACGAACGCGTCGGCGGGATCTGGTCGCCGGGCGGCTGCTACGACGGGCTGGCCAACCAGTCGTCCCGCCGGCTGTTCGAGTTCGCGGACCTGCCGAACCGCATGCACTACGCGAGCGCGGTGGAGAGTCAGCGCTACCTGGAGGACTACGCCAGGGCGTTCGGCGTGCTGGACCGGGTCCGACCGGAGACGGAAGTGGTGTCCGTGCGGCCGGTCGACGGTCCGGGACGGCCGGGCGCCTCCGGCTGGTCGGTCGACTCGCGGCCGGCCGGCGACGAGGCCGCGCCCGTCCACCGGGAGGTGTTCGACCACGTGGTCGTCGCCAGCGGGGCCCACCACCACGCCCGGGTGCCCGACCTGCCGGGGCGCGAGTCGTTCCGCGGGACGGTGGTGCACTCGAACGACGTGCGGGCCGGGACGTTCGCCGGACGGCGGGTGGTCGTCGTCGGCGGCGGCAAGTCCGCGCTGGACCTGGTCGTCCGCGCCGCACGCGAGGCGTCGTCCGCCACGCTGGTGCAGCGCAAGGTGAACTGGATGGTCCCCGAACGGCTGCTGCTCGGCCTGGTCGGCTACCGGTGGATCCTGATGACGCGGCTCGGCGAGTCGCTCCTCCCCCGCTACCACGACCCGGCGTGCGTCCGCCCGGTCGACCGCCTCGACGCGCGGGTCAAGCGGGTCCTGTGGCGGCTGGTCACCCGCGACATGCTGTTCTCGTCGGGCCTGGGCCGGTTGCCGGAGCACCTGCGCCCCGCCGGCGCGCTGCCGTTCCACCTCGCGCACGCCGGGGTGATGCCGCGCGGCTACGTCCGGGCCGTCCGCCGGGGCCTGGTCGCCGCCAAGGTGAGCGCGGTCGAGGCGTACACCGACCAGGGGTTGCGGCTGGCGACCGGTGAGGACGTGGCGGCGGACGTCGTCGTCTTCGCGACCGGCCACCACAAGGTCTTCCCGTTCCTCGACCCGGCGGTGCGGGTGCACGACGACGCCGGGCGGTTGCGGCTCTACCGGGACATCGTGCCGCCCGGCGTGGACCGGCTGGGGTTCGTCGGGTTCCGGCAGGTCTTCAACAACATCATGGGCGTGGAGCTGACCGCGCACTGGCTGGCCCGCCACTTCCGGGCGGCCCTGCGCGCCCGCCCGGACGAGCGGGAGATGGAGGAGGCCGTCGACGCCCGCCTGGCGTGGCAGGAGCGGGCGCTGCCCGGCTCCGGCGGCTACGACTTCGGTCCCTACGACATCCACTGCGCGGACGAGCTGATGCACGACATGGGCCTGCCGTCCCGCCGCACCCGCAACGTGCTCGCCGAGTACCTGCTGCCCGGCGCGGTCGCCCACCGCTACCGCGGGCTGGCGAAGTCGCCCCAGGCAGGGTCCGGGGTCGAGGCGCCTGGTTCGGCTAGGCGAGGCCGGCCGTGACCAGGCCCGTCTCGTAGGCGATGACGACGAGCTGGGCGCGGTCGCGGGCGTCCAGCTTGGCCAGCAGGCGGCCGACGTGGGTGCGGGCGGTGGCGGCGCTGATGACCAGCCGGTCGGCGATCTCGGCGTTGGAGCGGCCCGTGCCGACCTCGGCCAGCACCTCGCGCTCGCGCGGCGTCAGGGCGGCGAGCCGGTCGCCCGACCTCGGCGCCGG
>NZ_JBHTLK010000340.1:0-4960 GCF_042678885.1 Saccharothrix hoggarensis | reverse complement strand
TGTACAAGGCCCGGGAACGTATTCACCGCAGCGTTGCTACGGGCGACGCGGCGGCCTGCTGGAGGGCGCCTGACGGTGTGCCGGGCGCCGGCGACGCGGCGGTGTGCCGGCTGAGGCCAGAAGGTGTGCCGGGCGCCGGGTGACGCGGCGGCGTGCCGGAGGGCGGCTGACGCGAGGCGTTGCGCCGGAGAGCGGTGTGACAGGGGGTTGATCGGCCACCCGCCCGGGTAGGTGGAACGGGTGGCCGACTTCACCCTGACGAGGATCGACACCGGTGACGTGGAGCTGCGGGTGAGCCACGGCGGTTCCGGGCCGCCCGTGCTCCTGCTGCACGGGCACCCGCGCACGCACACCACCTGGCGGCACGTCGCCCCGCTGCTCGCGGCCGACCACACCGTCGTGTGCCCCGACCTGCGCGGGTACGGCGGCTCGGGCAAGCCGGAGACCACGGCCGACCACACGCCGTACTCCAAGCGGGTGATGGCACGGGACCTCGTCGCCCTCATGCGCGAGCTGGGCCACGAGCGGTTCGCCGTGGTCGGCCACGACCGCGGCGGGTACGTCGCCACCCGGCTCGCCCTGGACCACCCGGACCTGGTCACGCACCTCGTCGCGCTGGACGTGGTGCCGATCGGGTCGGCGCTGGCCCGGTGCGGCCCGGAGTTCGCCCGGAGCTGGTGGCACTGGTTCTTCCTGGCCCAGCCCGACGTGCCGGAACGGGTCATCAACGCCGACCCCGACGCCTGGTACCACACCGACCGCAGGCCCGTGGACGACGACACCCTCCGCGCCATGCACGACCCGGCGACCGTCCACGCCATGGTCGAGGACTACCGCGCCGGCCTCGGCGTCGACCGCGCGCACGACGACGCGGACCTCGCCGCGGGCCGCCGCGTCCGGTGCCCCGTGCTGGTCCTGTGGGCGGAGGACGACGACCTGCCGTCCCTCTACGGCGACGTGCTCGGCGTGTGGCGCGACTGGGCCGACGACCTGCGCGGACGCGGTCTGCCGTCCGGGCACCACCTGGCCGAGGAGGTGCCCCGCGAACTGGCCGACGAGCTGCTGGCGTTCTTCCGGGCAATCGGCTGAATGGACCATTCACCCGGACCGACGGCGGGGATGGCGTCACGGGGGTCTCGTCCGGGGTTAGGGTTCCCTGGTGGCCATCGCACGTGCCGAACGGCTCGTCAACCTGGTGCTGTGCCTGCTCTCGACCCGCCAGTACCTGACCGCCGAGCGCATCCGCGCCATCGTCCCCGGCTATTCCGACGCCGCGACGGACGAGGCGTTCTTCCGCATGTTCGAACGCGACAAGACCGAGCTGCGCGACCTGGGCGTGCCGTTGGAGACGGGCCGCAGCGCGGGCTTCGACGCGATCGACGGCTACCGCATCGCCCGCCGGGACTACGAGCTGGGCGACATCGACCTGGAGCCGGACGAGGCCGCCGCCGTGGCGCTGGCCGCCCGGCTGTGGGACTCGCCCCAGTTCACCGGCGCCGCGCACGGCGCGCTGATCAAGCTCCGCGCCGCGGGCGTGGACGTCGACCAGGACGTCCACGTGCCGGTCGAACCCAAGGTCCGCACCAGCGAACCCGCGTTCCCGCCGCTGCTCGCGGCCGTGCAGGAGGGGCGCGTGGTCGAGTTCGACTACCGCCGCCCGTCGCCGGTCGAGGTCCGCACGCGCACCGTCGAGCCGTGGGGCGTGGTGGCCTGGCGCGGCCGGTGGTACCTCGTCGGCCACGACCGCGACCGGAACGCGCCGCGCTGCTTCCGGCTGTCCCGGATCGTCGGCGACGTCCGCGCGGTCGGCAAGGCGGGCGCGGTGCGCCGGCCCGACGACGTCGACCTGCTGTCGTTCGTGGCCCGCACCCAGCCCGCGGTCGACCAGACGACGGCCACGGCGAAGCTGTGGGTCGCCGAGGGCCGCGCGCAGGGCGTGCGCAGGCGGGCGCGGGTGCTCGGCCGCCAGGAGTTCGACGGCGAGCCCGGCGACCTGCTGGAGATCGAGCTGCGGTTCCCCGACTCGGCCGCCTCCTGGATCGCCGGGTTCGGCCCGGCGGTCGTCGTGCTGGAGCCGGAAGTGCTGGCCAAGACGGTGCGGGAGAAGCTGCTCGGCGCGCTGCGCGGTGCGGGGGTGCGCGCGTGAACGCCGCCACCGACCGCCTGCCCCGGCTGCTCGCCCTGGTGCCGTACCTGCTGGCCCGCCCCGGCGTGCCGATCGACGAGGTCGCGGAGGACTTCGAGGTCACGCCCAAGCAGATCCGCCGCGACCTCGAACTGCTGTGGATGTGCGGCCTGCCTGGCTACGGCCCCGGCGACCTGATCGACCTGTCGTTCGAGGGCGACACGGTCACCGTCACGTTCGACGCGGGCATGAGCCGGCCCCTGCGGCTCACCGCCGCGGAGGCGACGTCGCTGCTGGTGGCGCTGCGCGCGCTGGCCGAGACGCCCGGCGTCGCCGACCAGGCCGCCGTCCAGCGGGCCGTGGCCAAGATCGAGGCCGCCGTGGGGCAGGCGCAGCCCGCCGGGGTGGCCGTCGGACTGGCCGTGCGGGAGGCCCCGGAGACGGCACGCGTGCGTGACGCGGTGTCGGACGGTGTCCGGCGCGGGCGCGCGCTGCGGCTCAGCTACTACACGCCGTCACGGGACGAGATCACCGACCGTGTCGTCGACCCGATGCGGATGCTGCTGGTCGAGGGGCGCGGCTACCTGGAGGCGTGGTGCCGGGCGGCGGATGGCGTGCGGCTGTTCCGGCTCGACCGGATCGACGCCGTGGACGTGCTGGACGAGCCCGCCGCCCCGCCGCCGCACGCCGAGCCCACCGACACCTCGGAGGGTTTGTTCAAGCCCGACCCGTCCCAGCGGACGGCCGTGCTGGTGCTGGAACCGGACGCGCGCTGGGTCGCCGAGTACTACCCGACGGACGGGCTGGTCGAGCTGGAGGAGGGCCGGGCCCGCGTCCTCATGCGGTACGCCGACACCGCGTGGATGGTGCGCCTGCTGCTCGGGCTGGGCGGTGAGGCGCACGTCGAGCAGCCTCCCGACCTCGTGGCGGAGGTCGCCAGGCAGGCGGAGGCGGCATTGCGCCGGGCGGATCACCTCCCGGCAACCTGAGCCCAGTAACGTGGGTCCCGTGCCGTACATCCCGACCCTGGCGTTGATCCTGTTCGGGCTGGTCGCGCTCGTCGCGGTCACCGTCCGAGTCATCGGGTCCTTGCGCCGCTTCCGCGCGGCAAGCACTCTGGTGGGGGACAGGGTCGGCGACGGCGCCGGTCTGCTGAAGGCGCGGTTCGCCGCGCTCTCGCTGGCCGTCGCCGAACGGCGTCCGGATCAGGCCCGCCAGGGCGAGCCCCGCGTACCATCGGTGGACCGGGGGAGACAGGAGGACAGTCGTGGGTTCCCTCGGAGCTACTGAGCTGATCATCATCGCCGTGGTGATCATCCTGCTGTTCGGCGCGAAGAAGCTGCCGGACATGGCCAGGTCGATCGGCCGCTCGGCGAAGATCCTGAAGGCGGAGACCAAGGGTCTGCGCGACGAGGACGACCAGTCGCAGGCCAACCCGGCCACCACCGCCCAGCAGCAGCCGCCCGTCGCGCCCGCCCCGCAGCAGCTCCCGCCCGCGCAGCCGCCGGTCGCCCAGCCCCAGGTCGTCCAGCCCCAGGTGGCCCAGCCGATCGAGAAGAGCGCGCAGAACCTCGAGAACAAGCAGAACAGCAACTGACGAGCCAGCGCACCAACGAGAGTCGAAGGACGGTCCGCACGGTGGGGGCAAGTCCGGTCCGGTGGTGGTCCCAGCGCCGGGAGCGCCGCAAGGTCACGAGCCGTCGGGCCAACCCCGACGGCACCATGTCGTTGAAGGATCACCTCTACGACCTCCGGCACCGACTCGGGCTGGCGCTGCTGTTCATCGCGCTGGGCGCGATCTTCGGGTGGTTCTGGTGGAGCTGGCGGATCTTCGGCCTGCCGAGCCTCGGCGACATCGTGATCGCCCCCTACTGCGGCATCCCGGTGGAGCAGCGGCTGACCCAGAGCGGCCAGGGGTGCCAGCTGCTCCAGACCCAGCCGTTCGAGATCTTCATGATCCGGTTGAAGGTCGGCGCGGGCGCGGGCATGGCCCTCACCGCGCCGCTGTGGCTGTACCAGGTGTGGCGGTTCATCGCGCCCGGCCTGTACGCCAAGGAGCGCCGGTTCGCCGTGGTGTTCGTGGCGTGCGCGTCGGTGCTGTTCGTCGCCGGCGCCACGCTCGCGTTCTACGTCGTGCCGCAGGGCCTGTCCGTGCTGGTCAGCTTCGGTGACGAGAAGTTCATCACCGCGTTGACCGCGGGCGAGTACATCAGCTTCGTGCTGGCGTTGCTGCTGATCTTCGGGGTGAGCTTCGAGCTGCCGCTGATCGTGGTGATGCTCAACCAGGTCGGCGTGCTCACCTACGACAAGCTGCGGCGGTGGCGGCGCGGCATCACGTTCGCCCTGTTCATCTTCGCCGCGATCGCGACGCCGGGCACCGACCCGATCTCGATGGTCGCCCTCGCGGTGGCGCTCACGATCCTGTTCGAGCTGGCCATCCAGATCGCCCGCGTCCACGACAAGCGGGCCGCGCGCAAGCGCAAGGACGAGGGCTGGGACGCCCTGCCCGACGACGAGGCCGCGCCGTTCGAGTACACGCCGTCCTCGATCGACGAGCCGGACCCGCGGCCCGCGGCCGAGCCGAGGCGGGGGCGGCGCGGTGCGAAGCCGGAACCGGTGCCCGCGGCGGAACCGCCGACGCACCCGAAGTACGACGACGTGACCTGAGCCGGCGCCTTTGTAGGCTTCGCGACCATGTCGACCTCAACGCGGGTGGCCCTGCTGGTGTGTCCGGCGTCCGGCAAGGGCCGGGCGGCCCGCATGGCGGGCACCGTCGCGGGCCGGCTGCGCGCCGTGGCCGACCGCCTGGACCTGCACGTCGCGGCCACGGCGGAG
>NZ_JBHTLK010000339.1:0-5067 GCF_042678885.1 Saccharothrix hoggarensis | reverse complement strand
GGGCGGGTTCGCGCCGACCGGCATGCCGGCCAGGTCCGCACCGTCGCCGGAGCGCGCGCTGTCGCCCAGCGGGTGCGGCACGACCGCGTCACCGGGTGTCGGCCGGCCCGCCAGCACGACCGACGGGGCCTGGGTGAACACGAGCACGGCGGACGCGAGCAGAGCCGCGACCGCCGCACCCGTCAGCGGAGCCCTCACGACCGCGCGGACGCCCGTCGCCGGACGACGAGCCCGAGCAGGACCGCGCCGGCCAGCACCACGCCGCCGAAGCCGAGCAGCGCGCCCGTCGGCGCCGTCGTGGTGTACGACGCCTTGGCCACCACGCCGGCGCCCTCGGAGCCCGCCGGGATGGTGATCGGCACGATCGGCTTGTCCGGTTTGTTCGTCAACGCCAGCGCCAGCGTCTGCCCGGCGTCGACCACCCCGCACGCCTTGGGCGGCGCGTTGGGGTCGAAGTGCTCCTCGTAGCCCTTGGCGGGCGCCACCTCGACCACGCACACCTCCTGCGGCGTGCGCAGGTCCGGCACGACCGCGGTGCCGTCGGCGGCGGTCTGGAGCACGATCGGCTCACCCTCCGGGCCGGTCAGCGCCGTGTCGTCCTGCCGCTTCGCGGGCGTCGTGCCGTCGGCCGCGGTGACGCGCAGCGCCACGCCGCCGATCGCCTTGCCGGTCTCGGCGTCGGTCTTGGCGACCTTCACCACACCGGGCGCGGTCTTCGCGGTCGTGGACGCGTTCGCGGTCAGCTTCTTCTCGCCGCCGGTCGTCACGATCCGCTGCATGGCCACGTTGCCCACCGGCACCTGGACCCTGGGCCGGTCGGCCGGGCTGTCCAGCTTCACCGTGAACGACGGGTTGGGCCCGGTCGGCACGACCTCCACCGCGAGCGCCTTGCCGTCGGCCGGCGTGGTGATCTCGCCGGTCGCGCCGCCGCCCTTCAGCGTGGCGTCGGTCAGCTCCACCGTCACCGGGACGCCGGCCACCTGCCCGCCGTCCGGCTTGGTGATGTCCACCACCCACGTGCCGGGGGCGCCGATGACCTGGTCGCCGGTCGGCGCGCTCACGCTCGCCGTCCACGGGCCGCTGTTGGCCTCGGCGTCCTGGCGCAGCCGGTCGACCGCCTGCTGGGCCTGGCCGAACTTCGCCAGCTCCCGGTAGTGGAAGTCCGCGTCGTAGGCGATCTCCTGGAAGTCCTTGGTCGGGTCCAGGTAGACCTTGTTGGCCGGGTCCGGGTAGGCCGTCCACGAGTGCAGCAGGTGCGCGAGCGCAGCCGCCTCGTCCGCCGACTTGGTGCCGGCGTACCGGAGCAGCAGGTAGGAGATGTGCGACGCCACCTTGTCAGGCAGCTTCACGCCGCCCTTGGACAGCAGCTCGTCGCCGTTCTGGTACTCCTGCGTGCTGTCCGGCGCGAGCAGCGAGTACTGCACGCACCACACGCGCTGGCCGCGCCACTGGTACGAGCCGAGCCAGTCGCCCTCGCCCGCCGGTTTGCCGTTGTAGCCCTGCGCGGCGACTTCGTGCCCCAACTCCTCCACGGCTTGCGCGCCCGCAACAGCGGGCACGGCGAGCAAGGTCACACCGGCCGCGAGCACCGCGCCGGTGAGTCGTCTCCACCCCATGATGTCCTGAACCCCTCGGCGCGTCTGTAAGAGCTGCCTGGGTGAGCCTTACGGCTACCTGATCAGCTCGACAAGCCCCCAGCGGGGTGGAGTGCCGACTACGCTCCGCAGCGCGGGCCGTGGATTCGAGATCGACAGTCCGAGTAAAGTCGCTTTTACCCGACGGGAACCGATCGACTCGTGTGGTCGTTGAACCCCGTGACGGCGTCAGCACGCCACAGGAGGACGAGGTGCGTACCACCAGCAACCCCGCGTTCCGCAACCTGCCGACCGGCGGCGGTAGCGGTAACTACGCAGGCTTCGGCCAGCCCTACGAGGCGCAGCAGTACGGCGGCTACCAGGGTGCGCCGCCGACCACGGGCGAGCGCCCGATCACGATCGACGACGTGGTCACCAAGACCGCGGCCACGCTCGCGATCGCCCTGGTCACCGGCTTCGTCTCGGCGTGGCTGGTGCTCTCCGGCCAGGTCCAGCCGTTCGCGCTGATGATCCCCGGCATGCTCATCGGCCTGGTCCTGGCCCTGGTCATCATCTTCAAGCGCATGCCCAGCGCGCCGATGGTGCTCGCCTACTCGGCGGCCGAGGGTGTGTTCCTCGGCGCCATCACCGGCGTGTTCGAGAGCATGTTCGCCGGCATCGCGTGGCAGGCGATCCTCGGCACGTTCGGCGTGTTCGGCGCGATGCTCGTGGTCTACAAGACGGGTGCGATCCGCGTCACGCCGCGCCTGACGAAGTGGATCATCGGCGCCACCGTCGGCGTGGTCGTGCTCATGCTGGGCAACCTGATCATGAGCCTGTTCGGCGTGAACATGGGTCTGCGCGACGGCGGCACGCTCGCCATCGTGTTCAGCCTCGTCGTGATCGGCATCGCGGCGTTCAACTTCCTGTTGGACTTCGAGGCCGCCAACGAGATGATCCGCAGCGCCCTGCCGGCGAAGTACGCCTGGCTGGCCGCGTTCGGCCTGATGACCACGCTGGTCTGGCTGTACCTGGAGATCCTGCGACTGCTGTCGTACCTCCAGCGCGACTGACCGGCTCGAACCGCACCGCGCGAAGGGCGTCCCGGCTCCGGCCGGGGCGCCCTTTCGTTCGCCCACGTCCGCTTTCGTCCGCCCTGGTCCGTCGCGGTCTGTCGCGGTCGCGGTCGCGGGCCCGGTGGGGTTCAGTCGCGCCAGGCGTCGCGCCCCTCCATCGCCGACCCCACCTCGACCAGGCACGGCACGCACAGCGCGCCGGCTGGCGACCGGACCACCAGCTCCGGCGGCACGGAGTGCGCGCACGCCGCCTCGAAGTACGCCGCCCCGGCGTGCTCCCCCGAGGTCTGTTCCACCGAAAAGGCGTGGCACAGCCGGTCGTACCCGCTGTGCCACCACACGTGAGCCATCGTCACCCGACCTCCTACTCTTGGGTAGGACGCGGGGTAACAGCAATCGTGACGCGGTTCAGCTCAGTCGTTCGATGACCATGGCCATGCCCTGGCCGCCGCCGACGCACATCGTCTCCAGGCCGAACTGCTTGTCGTGGAACTGGAGCGAGTTGATCAGCGTCGTGGTGATCCGCGCGCCGGTCATCCCGAACGGGTGGCCCACGGCGATCGCGCCGC
Source organism: Saccharothrix hoggarensis (assembly GCF_042678885.1). GTDB lineage: Bacteria > Actinomycetota > Actinomycetes > Mycobacteriales > Pseudonocardiaceae > Actinosynnema > Actinosynnema hoggarensis. The sequence continues at coordinate 1,848 of NZ_JBHTLK010000339.1, read as the reverse complement.
CGTTGACGTTGAGCCGGTCGAGGTCGATCCCCAGGTCCTGGTAGGACGGGATGACCTGCGCCGCGAACGCCTCGTTGATCTCCACCAGGTCGATGTCCGAGATCGACATGCCGGCCAGCGCCAGCGCCCGCTTGGACGCCTCCACCGGCCCGAGGCCCATGATCTCCGGCGACAGCCCGGACACGCCGGTCGACACGATCCGCGCCAGCGGCGTGATGCCCAGCTCGCGCGCCTTCGCGTCGCTCATGATCACCAGGGCGGCCGCGCCGTCGTTCAACGGGCAGCAGTTGCCCGCGGTCACCCGCCCGTCCGGGCGGAACACCGGCTTCAGGCCCGACACGCCCTCGATCGTCACGCCGGGGCGCGGGCCGTCGTCGGCGGACACGACTGTGCCGTCCGGCCTCGTGACGGGAGTGATCTCGCGCGCCCAAAAGCCGTTGGCGATGGCCTTCTCGGCGAGGTTCTGCGACCGCACGCCGAACTCGTCCATCTCCTGCCGCGTCACGCCCTTGGCCAGCGCCAGGTTCTCCGCCGTCTGGCCCATGGCGATGTAGATGTCGGGCAGCTGCCCGTTCTGCCGCGGGTCGACCCACTCCGACGCGCCGGACCCGGCCACGGCGGCGCTGCGGGCCTCGGCGTCGGCGAACAGCGGGTTGTGCGTGCCCGGCCACCCGTCGGACGACCCGCGCGCGAAGCTCGACACCGTCTCCACGCCGGCGCTGATGAAGACGTCGCCCTCACCCGCCTTGATCGCGTGCATCGCCATGCGGGTCGTCTGCACGCTGGACGCGCAGTAGCGGTTCACCGTCGTGCCGGGCAGGTTGTCGTACCCGGCCAGCACGGCCACCACGCGGGCCATGTTGAAGCCCTGCTCGCCGCCGGGCTGGCCGCAGCCGAGCATGAGGTCGTCGATGTCGTTCGGGTCGAGCTGCGGCACCTTCGCCAGCGCGGCCTTGAGGACCTGGACGGTCAGGTCGTCGGCGCGCACGTCCTTGAGCGAACCCTTGCCCGCGCGCCCGATGGGCGACCGGGCGGCGGAAACGATGACGGCCTCAGGCATTACGGAACTCCTTTGTTTCGCCGCAACGTGTGACGTGCAGCCTAGTTAACGCCCGTTCAGCGCGGCCACCACTCGTGACGTACGACGCCGCACAGCGGGGCCAGGAGGACGGACGTCGCCGCCTCGTACCCGGCCGCGCTCGGGTGGAACCGGTCGCGGCTGAAGTAGTCCGCCGCGCGGGCGTGGAACTCGGCCGCCAGCAGGTCGCCCAGCGCCACCGCGACCCCGCCCGCCCGCTCCACCTCCACCCGCTGCGCCCGCGCGAGCCAGCACGACCACTCCCGCGCCTCCGACCGCAGCGGCTCGGCGATCGGCCGGACCGTGCCCAGGTCGGGGCACGTGCCGACGACCACGCCGACGCCCGCCTCCCGCAGCCGCCGCACCTGCGCGCCGAGCAGCACCGCCGACTCCGCGACCGACAGCCGGGTCGTCACGTCGTTCCCGCCGATGATCACCAGCGCCACGTCCGGCGGCTCGGCCACCACCCGGTCCACCTGCGACGCCAGGTCGCGGCTGGTCGCTCCCGGGACCGCGAACGTCTCCAGCCGCACCGGCGTCCCGAGCTCGTCGGCCAGCCCGGTCGCCAGCACCACACCGGGCAACTCCGCCGGGTCGTCCACGCCCAGCCCGGCCGCCATCGAGTCACCGAGGACGGCGAACCGCACCGCCACCCCAACCCCGCCCACCTCAGCGCCGGCACCCGCGCCGCCCCCACCGTCCGCACCACCGCTACCCGCACCCGCGCCACCCCGACCGCCGGCAACGCCCGTCCCGCCGCCCCCGCCGCC
>NZ_JBHTLK010000338.1:0-5095 GCF_042678885.1 Saccharothrix hoggarensis | reverse complement strand
GGCCCGGCCCGCCGCCACCGCGGCCAGCGCCTCGCGCGCCTCCGCCATCGTCGGCCGGTCCTCGGGCTCGGCGCGCAGCAGGCGCATCAGCAGCGCGGTCAGCGGACCGGCCTGCTTCGGCGGCACCACCTTGCCCGACGCGACCTGGTGCAGCAGCGCGATCGTGTTCTCGTTCAGGCCGAACGGCGGCGCGCCCTCGATCGCCGCGTACAGCGTCGAGCCCAGCGAGAACACGTCCGACGGCGGGCCGGGGTCGTAGCCCTTGGCCACCTCGGGCGCGAGGTAGGCGGGCGTGCCCGCGAGCATGCCCGTGGCGGTGACCGTGACGTCGCCGGTGGCGCGGGAGATGCCGAAGTCGGTGATCTTCACCGTGCCGTCGTTGCCGAGCAGGATGTTGCCCGGCTTGATGTCGCGGTGCACGATGCCCGCGTTGTGCGCGGCGGCCAGCGCCGACGCGACCTGCGAGCCGATCGAGGCCACGTCGCGGGGAGGCAGCGTGCCGCGCTCCGAGAGCGCCGTGGACAGGCTCTTGGACGGCAGGTACTCCATCACCAGCCACGGCTGGCCGTCGTCCTCCGCCACGTCGTACACCGCGATCGCGTGCGGGTGCTGGAGGCGGGCCGCGATCCGGCCCTCGCGCATGGCCCGGCGCTTCGCCTCGTCGGTGTCGGCCTCGGCCAGACCGGGCTGGAGGAGCAGCTGCTTCACGGCGACGGTCCGGTGCAGGCGCTCGTCGTGCGCCTGCCAGACGATGCCCATCGCTCCGCTGCCGATCCGCCGGCCCAGTCGGTAGCGGCCGGCAACCAGGCGGCCATCGTCGCTCACGGCGTGCTCCCAGTAGCTGCTAGGGCTTCAATCAGTGGCGAACGACAAGACGCCACTAGGACAAGAACGTTGCGTCACCCGATGGGGTTCGGCCCCACCTTACGAGGTCCATCGCCCTCAGGGCACCGCGCCGCCGCTGGGCTGCGTCGTCGTGGTGGTCGGGGGCTGGCTCGAAGGCGGTGGGCTCGGGGCCGTGGTGGTGGTCGTGGTGGTCGTGGTGGGCGGCGGTGGCGTGGTCGTGGTGGTGGTCGTGATCTGCGGCGGCGGGGTCGTCGTCGGCTGGACCGTGACCGTCTCGGTCTGCACGGTGGTGGTCAGCGGCAGCTGGCTGGTCGTCGTGGTCGGCGCGGGCGTGGCCGAGCTGGAGTCGTCCGCGGGCGGCGACGACGGCTCCTTCTGACCGCCGAACAGGTCCAGCGCGACGACCAGCAGGAAGCCGAGCAGGAGCAGCGCACCCAGCACCACGGCGGTGATCACCAGCGGCCGGTTGTCGTTGGTCGACGACGGCGGCGGCGGCACGACGGCCGCGTTCGCGCCGGAGCTGCGCGGGCCGGGGCGCACCACGCGGGTGCGGTCGGCGTCCAGGACCGTCGTGGCGCCCGCGCCCGCGACCACCGGGGCGAAGCCCGACGAGCCGGCCGGCAGCAGGCCGGTCAGGCTGGGGTCGCGGCCGTGCGCCACGGCGTTGAGGAGGTCCCGCGCCTGGGCCATGGTGGGCCGGTCGGCCGGGTCGTAGCTGAGCAGCCGCAGCAGCACGTCCATCAGCGGGTGGTCGACCGTCGGCGGGTTGATCCGGCCCGCGGCGACGGCGTGCAGCACGCCGAGCGTGTTCTCCGACAGCCCGAACGGCGGCTCGCCCTCGACCGCCGCGTACAGCGTCGAGCCGAGCGAGAAGACGTCCGAGGCGGGCGACGGGTCCTGGCCGCGCGCGATCTCCGGCGCGAGGTAGGCGGGGGTGCCCGCGATCAGACCGGTCTTGGTCACCGTGACGTCGTCGCTGGCGCGCGAGATGCCGAAGTCGGTGATCTTGACCAGGCCGTTGTCGGCCAGCAGCACGTTGCCCGGCTTCACGTCCCGGTGCACGATCCCCGCGGCGTGCGCGGCGGCCAGCGCGGCGGCGGCCTGCATGCCGATCTGGGCGACCTCGATCGGGTCCAGCGGACCGTGCTCGGCCATCGTGTCGGCCAGGCTGTACGACGGCAGGTACTCCATGACCAGGCACGGAGCGCCGTTCTCCTCCACCACGTCGTACACGGCGATGGCGTTGGGGTGGTGCAGCTTGGCGGCGATGCGGCCCTCGCGCATGGCGCGCTGGATGGCCTCGTCCTGCTCGGTGGCGTCGAGGCTCGGCTGGAGCAGCAGCTGCTTGATCGCCACGATGCGGCCGAGGCGCTCGTCCTGGGCGCGCCACACGATGCCCATCGCGCCACTGCCGATCCGGTCCAGGAACCGGTAGCGCTCGGCGATGACGCGATCGTCGTTGCTCACCGGACCACCTCGCTGGGGCGCTGCGTGACCGCGGCAAGGGCAGCAGGTCTCACGCTCGGGCTCCTCGTCGTGCGGATCGGTGCGCGGAACAGGCTAGGCCACCGCTCGCCCGCAGAGCCTACCCCGGCCGTGACGACGGCTTTCGGACCGTTGCGCGGGTCACGTGAGCCGAGGGGTGACCGGGAAGGGATACCTGATACCGGGGCGTAGGGACACCCGTTCGCACGAAGATCGCCGGATTTGCGGCCGAACGGCCCAGTCGCCGCCCTGGCCGCGCCCGGCGGCGCCGGGCGCGACGTGCCCGGACACGCCGGACGGTCCACCCGGGTGTCCCGAGTGGACCGGTGCGGTGCGGGTGCGGTCAGCCGGCCGGGGCGAAGAAGTCGAACCCGCCGATCGGGTTCAGGATCCCGCCCAGGTCGAGTTCCACGCCGATGCCCGTGCCGGGTTGCCCGGACGGCGGCGGGGTGCTCGGGTTCGAGGACGACGGCGGGGTGGACGACGACGGCGGCGTGGACGAGGACGACGGGGGCGGCGGCGTGCTGTCGCTCGGCGGCGCGGGCGTCGTGGTGCTCGTGCTGGGCGGCGGGGTCGTCTGCTGGCTGCTGCTCGGCGTCTGCGACGTCGGCTGCTGCGTCGTCGTCGACGTCGTGGTCGTCGGCTGCTGCTGCTGGGTGGGGTCCTGCTGCCTGCGCGGCGCCGGCGTCTGCTCGGGCGCCCGCTCCGGCGTCGTCGTGGTGGTCTCGGCCTGCGCCTGCTGCGTCTCCTGCTGCTTGGTGGCAGCGGCGGCGCCGAGGTCCTTGGTGAGCGTGTTGGTGGCGCGCGCGGCGGGCCGGGCGTCGAAGCGCACCTCGGCCAGCGGCCGCTCGTCCGGGGACGACATCAGGTTGGACGCGGTGAACGCGACGGTGCCGGCGAGCACCACGCCGCCGCCGGCCATCGCGACGAGCTTCGGGACGGAGAACCCGCCACCGCGCTCCTCCTCGCCGGCGCGCCCCTCGCGGCGCAGCAGCTCGGTGATGTGCAGCTCGCGGCCCGACAGGTTCGCGGCGGCCGACAGCTTGGCCGCGGAGAAGCGGACGGTCTCCTCGTCATCGGTGATCCGCGGGATCGGCTGCGTCTCCGCCTCGCGCCTGGCAAGCAGTTCGGCGACCGACAGCTTGGCCGTCGAGCCATCCTGCCGACGGCGTTTGTCGTCGTTCGACACCGCTGGACACCCTTTCCCGGGGAAGCACTGCGCTACTGACCGGGATCATGGATACCGAATCGTGACCGTCTACGTAACCCCTTTGAGTGAAGTTTCCTCCACAACTACTGATCTTTTGCACACTGAGTGAGGTTCACAGCAAGATCGCTACGGAGAGTCAACTCCGTTGGGCCGATAGAACCTCGGTCGCCACAATGCGGGGGACAGTCGTGTCGGTCAACCAGAAAACCTGCTCGACGCGCATCCAGCGACCCGTGCGCTCCTGCATCGAGACGACCGCGACCACCGCCCCGTCGGGCCGCAAGGCGGCCGACTCGATGGTGATCGCCTGCACCTGGCCCCACGAGGAGACGAACCCGTGCGCGTCGCCGCCGAGGAGGTCCGGCGACAGCAGCCGGGACGCGTCCGCGGGCTTGGCGGGCAGCAGCTCGTAGAACCGCCGCACCACGTCCACCTGGGGTTCCGGCCCGACCGCCACGGACGGCGGCGGCACGACGGACGACCCCGCCGCGGACGGCGCTGCGGCCGGCGGCAGGACCTCGTCGACGGGGACGGGCGCCAGGACGGGCTGCTGCCCGCCGCCCAGCTCCGCCGACAGCACGTCGGGACGCAGCGCGGACGAGCCGTTGATCGGGGCCGGCGCCTGAACGCTCGCCTCGCCGGGACCGGCGGGGCGGTTCCCCGCCAGCACCGAGGCCGCCGCGACGGACGCCAGCAGGCCGATCGCCCCGGTGGCCACGCCGGCGAGCTTCGCCGCCCTGGTGGCCCTCGACCGCGCCGCCCGCGGCGGCTCGACCGCGAGCGGGTCGACCGGCGGGACGTGCGCGGGGACGTGCTCACAGGGCGGGATTCGCAGTGGTGTCGGCTGTTTCCGGATCAGCTCGGCCACGGTGACCGAACCGGCTCGGTTGTGCCTGCGACCGCTCGTCGTAGGGCGCTGCACTGGCGACTCCCTCGTCGTGTCGTCGCCAAGACTCGTACCGTGCCCGACCAGCGAGAAGCCAGCTCAGCGGGGGACTTCACCCTTTCGTGGCGACCAGTGGTCAAAACCCGTCGCTCGAACGGACGAAGGGTGACGCAGAGGTGCGCGCCTCGGTGGTGATCGGGGGCGGTCCCGGGGCCGCTAACGGCCGTCCGCGGGCCGTTCCGCGTCGATCAGCGGCACACCGTCGGTGGTGAAGACCAGCTCGCGCTTCTCGGTCGTCGTCGACCCGTCCTTGTGGGTCAGCTGCAACGTGCTCACCGTGATGCCCTTCGACGGGTCGACGGTGATCGCGGTCACCTCGACCAGCGACACGTCGGCGAACCTCTGCTCCAGCACGGCCTCGCCGGTCTCCCGGAACGCGTCGGACACCAGGGACATCGCGGAGTCGGTGTTGGTGGCGACGCCCTCGTAGAACACCTCGGTGCTGGTCGCGATCTCGTCCGCGTCCACGACCGGCCCGGTGTCGCCGGGAACCGTGGTGACCTGCGGCGACGTCGGCGTGCCGGGGAGGGCGGGAAGGCCCGGCGTGCCGGGGCTGCCCGGCACGCCGCCGGTCTGCCCGGTGGACGGGCTGCCGCCCGCCGTGCGGT
>NZ_JBHTLK010000337.1:0-5100 GCF_042678885.1 Saccharothrix hoggarensis | reverse complement strand
AGGTCGCCGACGACCGCGCCGCGCACCGCGGCCACCACCTCGCCGCCCGCGGTCACCGTGCCGAACCCGACGGTCGGCCCGGACGCCAGCACGTGCCGCTGCGCCGCCGTGGGCGACGGCTGCGCGGCCAGCTCCCACCATCCGGGAAGCGGAGTGCCCGAAACGTCCACGTCGGCGGACTTCGGGGTGGCGAACCCGTGCAGCGGACCCGTCATCACCAACGACTCCGCGCCGCCCGGGTGGTCGACGTCGACGCGCCAGCCGGCGGCTTCGACGGCCGCCTCCGCGGGCGCGCCGACCACCACGTGCGCGGCCGGCCTGATGCCGTGCTCGGCCGCGAACCCGATCACCGCGGCCAACGCGTCCGGCACGGGCACGCCGGGGTCGCCCGTGGTCAGGGCGCTGTTGGCGCGTCCGGTGAACCCGTCGGCCGCGCGCAGGCGCCACTGGCCGAGCGGGCGGTCGACCAGCGCGGGCCACGCGTCGGCGCAGCGCTGCTCCAACTCGACGACGTCCTCCACCCCGGCATCGTGCCCTGCGCCGGGGCAGGTCGGTCTGTGAGCTGGAGCACGGTGCTGATAAGGCGAGCCTGAGCGTTGGACAATCGAATCCGCCGCGTACTCTCCGGCTTGCGCGGTGTGGACCAGAACAAGAGCAGGAGAGCGCAGTGACCTATGTGATCGCCCAGCCGTGCGTGGACGTGCTCGACAAGGCGTGCATCGAAGAGTGCCCCGTCGACTGCATCTACGAAGGCGACCGGATGCTCTACATCCACCCGGATGAGTGCGTCGACTGTGGTGCTTGCGAGCCGGTGTGCCCCGTCGAGGCCATCTACTACGAGGACGACGTCCCCGACGAGTGGAAGGAGTACACGAAGGCCAACGTGGACTTCTTCGACGAGCTGGGGTCCCCCGGCGGCGCGTCCAAGGTCGGCAAGGTCTCCGCCGACCCCGCGTTCATCAAGGCTCTCCCCCCGCAGGCGTCGCACGAGTGACCTCCGGTACTTCGCGGAGGCTCCCGGACTTCCCCTGGGACTCGCTGGCCGACCACGCCGCCAAGGCGCGCACGCACCCCGGCGGCGTGGTCGACCTGTCCATCGGCACCCCGGTGGACCCGGTCCCGGAGCTGATCCGGCACGCCCTCGGCACGGTCGCCGACCAGCCCGGCTACCCGACCACGCACGGCGCCGCGTCACTGCGCGAGGCCGTCGTGGGCGCGTTGACGAGGCGGCACGGCGTGCCGCCGCTCGACCCGGTCGCGGTGCTGCCGACCATCGGGTCCAAGGAGCTGGTGGCGTGGCTGCCGACGTTGCTGGGCCTCGGGCCGGGCGACGTGGTGGCCATCCCCGCGCTCGCGTACCCGACGTACGAGGTGGGCGCCCGGCTGGCCGGCGCGACCCCGGTGCGGCTCGCCGACGGTGAGCCGGCGCCCGCGGGCACCGCGCTGGTGTGGCTGAACTCCCCGTCCAACCCGACCGGGCGCGTGCAGGACGCGGCGCGGATGGCGCAGGCCGTGGCCGACGCGCGCGAGGTCGGCGCGGTCGTCGCGTCCGACGAGTGCTACCTGGCGCTCGCGTGGACCGCCGAACCGGTGTCCGTGCTGCGGCCCGAGGTCAACGGCGGCAGCCTGGACGGCCTGCTGGCCGTGCACTCGCTGTCCAAGTCGTCCAGCCTGGCCGGGTACCGCGCGGGGTTCGTCACCGGCGACCCGGCGCTGGTCGCGTCGCTGCTGGAGGTGCGCAAGCACGCGGGGATGATCGTGCCCCGGCCCGTGCAGGCGGCCATGACGGCGGCGTTGACCGACGACGCGCACGTCGCCGAGCAGCGCGAGCGGTACCGGGCGCGGCGCGAGCTCCTGCTCCCCGCGCTGACCGCGGCGGGCTTCACCGTGGACCACTCCGAGGCGGGCCTGTACCTGTGGTCGACCCGCGGCGGCGAGGACGCGTGGGACACCGTCGCCTGGCTCGCCGAACGGGGCATCCTCGCCGCGCCGGGCACGTTCTACGGGCCGACGGGCGACAAGCACGTCCGCATCGCTCTGACGGCCGCGGACGACCGCATCGCCGCCGCCGTGGAGCGCCTGACCTCGTGAGGGCGTGGGGGCCGCGGCGGCGGCCCCCACGCGCCCCACGTCAGTCGTTGGCGTGCAGGGCCGCGTTCAGCTCGACGCCGGTGCCCTTGCGGGGCAGCACCTTCACCACGCCGGTGGTCGAGTCGCGGAGGAACAGCAGGCCCGACATGCCGGACAGCTGACCCGCCTTCACGACCGCGCCGTCCGCGCCGGTCACCTTCGTGCCCGCGGTGATGTACAGGCCCGCCTCGACCACGCAGTCGTCGCCCAGCGAGATGCCCACGCCGCCGTTCGCGCCGATCAGGCAGCGCTCGCCGATCGAGATGACCTGCTTGCCGCCGCCCGACAGCGTGCCCATGATCGACGCGCCGCCGCCCACGTCGGAGCCGTCGCCGACCACCACGCCGGCCGAGATGCGGCCCTCGACCATCGACGTGCCGAGCGTCCCGGCGTTGAAGTTCACGAAGCCCTCGTGCATCACGGTCGTGCCCGGCGCCAGGTGCGCGCCCAGCCGGACCCGGTCGGCGTCCGCGATCCGCACGCCCGTCGGCACGACGTAGTCGACCATCCGCGGGAACTTGTCGATGCCGTACACGGTGACCGCGCCGCGGGTGCGCAGCCGCAGCCGGGCCTGCTCGAACCCGTCCACGGCGCACGGCCCGAAGTTCGTCCACACCACGTTGCCGAGCAACCCGAAGACGCCGTCCAGGTTGGCCCCGTGCGGCTTGACCAGCCGCGACGACAGCAGGTGCAGGCGCAGCCAGACGTCCTCCGTCGACGTGGGCGCGTCAGCCAGGGACGCGATGCCGACCCGGACGCCGACGACCTCGACGTCGCGGTCGGCGTCCGCGCCGAGCTGCTTGGCGGCGGCCTCGCCCAGCTCGGCGGAGACCTCGGCGGACGACAGCCGCGTCACGCCCGGCTCGGCCGCGCCGAGGGACGGCGACGGGAACCAGACGTCCAGCACGGCGCCGGAGGAGGTGACGGTGGCGAGTCCGACGCCGTACGCGCCGGTGGTGTCTGCGGTGCTCACGAGGGTCAACGGTAACGTGCGCCGGGTGGCCGACACCTTGCACCTCGCCGCCGATCCCGTCGAGCTGACCGCCGCGCTGGTGGACGTCCCCAGCGTCTCCGGTGACGAAGCGCACCTCGCCGACCTGGTCGAGCGCGCGCTGACCGGGCAGACCCCGCTGGAAGTCACGCGTTCCGGCAACGCGGTGCTGGCCCGCACGAACCTGGGCCGCCCGTCCCGGGTGGTGCTGGCGGGCCACCTCGACACCGTGCCGATCAACGACAACCTGCCGTCCCGGCTGGAGAACGGCATCCTGCACGGCTGCGGCGCCGTCGACATGAAGGGCGGCGACGCGGTGATGCTGCACCTCGCCGCCACCGTCCTGGAACCGCGCCACGACCTCACGTTCGTGTTCTACGACTGCGAGGAGGTCGAGGCGGTCCGCAACGGCCTCGGCCGCATCGAGCGGGACCTCCCCGAGTGGCTGAAGGCCGACCTGGCGATCGTGTGCGAGCCGTCCAACGGCGTCATCGAGGCGGGCTGCCAGGGCACCATGCGGATCGAGGTCCGCACCAAGGGCGTCCGCGCGCACACCGCCCGCGGGTGGATGGGCGTGAACGCGATCCACGCCATCGGCGAGCCCCTGCGCCGCCTGGAGGCCTACGAGCCGCGCCAGGTCGACATCGACGGCTGCCTCTACCGCGAGGGCCTGCAGGCCGTGAAGGTCGGCGGCGGCGTGGCGGGCAACGTCGTCCCCGACGAGGCCGTGCTCACCGTCAACCACCGCTTCGCGCCCGACCGCACGCCCGCGCAGGCCGAGCAGCACCTCCGCGAGGTGTTCGAGGGCTACGACGTCACCGTCACCGACATGTCGCCGGGCGCCCTGCCCGGCCTCGGCGCGCCGATCACCGGCGAGCTCGTCGCGGCGGCCGGCGGCACCCCCGTCGCCAAGCTCGGCTGGACCGACGTCGCCCGGTTCGCCGCGCTCGGCATGCCCGCCGTCAACTACGGGCCCGGCGACCCGCTGCTCGCGCACACCCAGCAGGAGAACGTGCCCGTCCAGCAGATCCGCGACTGCGCGGACGTGCTGCGCCGCTTCCTGAGCTGACCCGGGGGTCACGTCTAGACTCCGGGCAATGACGGAGAACGGCGTGGACGAGCACCCCAAGGAGAAGCAGCGCGGACCGGTCGTCCTGCGCCGGGGTCGTCGGGACGAGCTGACCACCACGGACCAGCGGCTGCTGGACTCGCGCGGACCCAGCGACTGGGTGCACACCGACCCGTGGCGGGTCCTGCGCATCCAGGCGGAGTTCGTGGAGGGCTTCGGCGCGCTGGCCGAGGTGCCGAGCGCGGTGACCGTGTTCGGCTCCGCCCGCACCGGCCGCGACCACCCCGAGTACGAGACGGGGCGCAAGCTCGGCGGCGCGCTGGCCGAAGCCGGGTTCGCGGTCATCACCGGCGGCGGTCCCGGCGCCATGGAAGCGGTCAACCGGGGCTGCTCCGAGGCGGGCGGGTTCTCCATCGGCCTCGGCATTGAGCTGCCGTTCGAGCAGGGCCTCAACCCGTGGGTCGACCTCGGCGTGAACTTCCGCTACTTCTTCGTGCGGAAGACCATGTTCATCAAGTACTCGCAGGCGTTCATCTGCCTGCCGGGCGGCTTCGGCACGCTCGACGAGCTGTTCGAGGCGCTGACCCTCGTGCAGACGAAGAAGGTCACCAAGTTCCCGGTCGTGCTGTTCGGCAAGGCGTACTGGCAAGGCCTGTACGACTGGGTGCGGGACTCCGCGCTCGCGAGCGGCAAGGTCGGCGAGAAGGACCTCGACCTGCTGTACCTGACCGACGACATCGACGACGCGGTGCGCGTGGTCAACGAGGCCCACAAGGCCTGGGGCGACCTGCACTGAAATTTTGGCCGCTGCTTCGCAGGCGGCGGCTCGGTCGCCTGGAAGTCGACCGTTCGCGCCTGATTTTCGGACGATCGAAGAGCGTGATCGCCCGAAGATGAGTCGCGAACGGTC
>NZ_JBHTLK010000336.1:0-5105 GCF_042678885.1 Saccharothrix hoggarensis | reverse complement strand
CCCGGCCCGACGACCGGCGGCGCCTCGACGCGTCGCTGCGGCAGTCCGCGGCGGTCGTGCCCGCGGCGGACGCGCCGCGAACCGTGCCGCTGACGCTCGACGTGCTCGCCCAGGCTCCCGGCGCGGTGCCGGTCGAGGTGACGGCGGACGTGCCGGACGACTGGTCGGTGGCGCCGGTCCCGCCGATGGTGGTCAAGTCGCACGGGCTGCCGACCCAGCGCTCGGTGGACGTCGTGGTGACGGTCCCCGCCGGCACGCCGATCGGCAACTACCCGGTGCGCGTCACCGCGGAAGGGCCGAACACCGTCGTGCGGGAGGCCGTGATCGAGGTGCGGGAGGCGGCCACGTGCGCGGTGGCGGGCGAGCAGTGCGCGGTCGACCTGACCCGCGAGCTGAACCACGACGGCACGGCCACGGTCGCCGCGTCCGGGCAGGGCGACTTCGACGGCCAGGGCTGGAGCTACGACGCCGCGTTGCTGCCCGCCGCCGGTCCGGTGACGTGGGGCGGCGTGACGTACCAGGCGCCGGACGCGACCGGCACGGCGGCGAACTTCGTGGAGGCACGCGGGCAGGCGATGCTGCTGCCCGCCGGGGAGCACGGCGCGCTGAAGCTCGTCGCGGCGTCGCACAACGGCCCCGTGACGGCGTCCGTGACGGTCCGGTACGCCGACGGCAGCACCGCCGAGGCGCCGGTGACGGTCGGCGACTGGGCCGGCTCCGGTGGCACGGTGGTGCTGGACATGCCGCACCGCATCAAGGCCGGCCAGGGCGTGGACGGCCCGCCGGTGCGGCTGTTCGGCCTGTCCGTCCCGCTCGACCCGGCCAAGGCCGTGCACTCGGTGACGCTGCCCGACGACCCGCGGGTGGAGGTGTACGCGATCACGTTGGTCTGACGGCCGGACAGGTCGGGGCGGGTGTCCTCTCCGGATGCCCGCCCCGCGCCGGTGGTCGGGCGGCGATGTGCCGGGTTCACACTCCGGCGTCGCGAAGAGTGGCTGCGTCCGCCAGGGACGCGGATCACGGCGGTTCCTAGCATCGAGGCAACAGTGTGACCGCTGTCACCCGTCCTCATCGTGGAGGTCCGCCGTGCCCGATCGTCACCCCATCGCCGTGATCCGCGGTCCCGCCGCGGTGCTCGTGGCCGTGCTCGCCGTCCTGCTGGTCGTCGCCCTGTCCGTGGTGGGCACGCCGCGGCCCGCCCGCGCGGCGACGCTGCAGGAGGTGACCGGCTTCGGCACGAACCCCGGGGACCTCCAGATGTTCCGGTACGTGCCGACCGGCCTGGGTGGCGGACGGCCGGTGGTGGTGGCGATGCACGGCTGCACGCAGAACGCGTCCGCCTACGCCGGCGGCACCGGCTGGCAGGCGTTGCCCGACCGGTGGAAGTTCTCGGTGGTGTTCCCGCAGCAGAAGTCCCAGAACAACGCCAACTCCTGCTTCAACTGGTTCGAGCCGGGCGACGCCCGCCGCGGCTCCGGCGAGGCGTTGTCGATCAAGCAGATGGTCGACCGGACGAAGGCGGACCTCGGGTCGACGTCGGCGTACGTCACCGGCCTGTCGGCGGGCGGCGCGATGACGTCGGTCATGCTCGCCGCCTACCCGGAGGTGTTCTCCGGCGGGGGAGTGGTGGCGGGGCTGCCGCACGGCTGCGCGACCACGGTGTCGGCCGCGTTCACGTGCATGAACCCCGGCGTCGACCTGACCCCCGCGCAGTGGGGCGACAAGGTGCGCGCCGCGGCGTCCTACACCGGCGCCCGCGCGAAGGTCTCCATCTGGCACGGCACCGCCGACAACACCGTGCGCCCCATGAACGCCGCCGAGCTCGTGGAGCAGTGGACCAACGTCAACGGCACCGACCAGACCGCCGACGTGCGCGACACCGTCGCCGGGTACCCGCACCGCGTGTACGGCGGCACGGTGGAGGTCTACGACATCACCGGCATGGGCCACGGCCAGCCCGTCGACCCCGGCACGGGCCCCGGGCAGTGCGGCGCCGCCGGGGCGTACATCCTCGACGTGAACATCTGCTCGGCGCACCACATGGCCCGGTTCTGGGGCCTGCTCGACGGTTCCCCGACGAGCACCACGCCCACCACGTCGACGCCGCCGTCGCACACCGACACCGCCCGCGGCACGCCGACCGACCACTACGTCGCCGGCCGCGTCGACGTCAACGAGTACAACACCCTGGGCGGCCGGTACGGCTACAACACCGTGATCACGCTCTACCACTGCGGCGCGGACTGGACCGACAAGCCGGACTGCTCGCCGATCTGACCACGCGCCGCCCGCTACCCTGGGAGCCGGCTTGATCGACACCGGCGCCGGGGGACGACGACGTGACGAACGACAACGACTGGGTGCCGGACGGAGCCGACGTCCTGCGGCCCTCGGCGGCGCGGGTGTACGACTTCCTGCTGGGCGGCGGTCACAACTTCGCCGCCGACCGCGCCGCCGCGGCGCACATCGAACGCGTCCTGCCGCACGCCCGCCGGGTGGCCCGGTCCAACCGGGCCTTCCTGCGGCGCGCGGTGCGGCACGTGGTCGGCGAGGGCGTCACCCGGTTCCTCGACCTGGGCTCGGGCATCCCGACCGTCGGCAACGTCCACGAGATCGCCCAGCGCGCCGACCCGACGAGCCGGGTCGTCTACGTCGACCACGAGCCGATCGCCGTCGAGCACAGCAGGTTGCTGCTGGAGGGCGACGAGCGGACCGCGGTGGTGGAGGCCGACCTCACCGACCCGGACGCGGTGCTGGCGTCGCCGTCGGTGCGGGACCTGCTGGACACCGGCGACCCGGTCGGACTGCTGATGGTGGCGGTGTTCCACTTCGTCCCCGACCGCCTCGACCCGGCTGGCCTGGTCCAGCGCTACCTGTCGGCGTTGCCGCCGGGGAGCTTCGTGGCGATCTCCCACCTGACCGCCGACCACGACCCCGAGGGCATGGCGCAGGTGGCCGCGACGATGGCCGCGAGCCCCAACCCGATGTTCTTCCGGCCCTACGACCGGGTCATGACGTTGTTCGAGGGCCTCGACGTGGTGGAGCCGGGCGTGGTCGACGCGGACCTGTGGCGGCCCGAGCCCGGCGCCACCGACCCGGACGGACCGGCACGGGGCGTCTACGCGGGCGTGGGGCGGCTACGCGTCGGGTGACCCGTCGTCCGGCAGCAGGGTGAGCGCGCGCGAGGCCAGGTCCCGCACCTCCGCCCACGACGGCTCGACGGCGAGCGCGTCACGGGTCCACAGGTGGGCGTTCGCCTCGCCGCTCATCCGGTCGAGGAGCTGGTCGAGGGCGGTCAGCACGGGAGCCGCCGGGCCGAACTCGGCGAGCCGGCCGCGGACGACGAGGTAGGCGTCGCCGTACTCCAAGGCGAGTTCGTCGGTGAGGTCCCCGATGAAGCCGCCGAGCCCGCCCAGGTAGGCGACCTGGTCGGCCGCCGGCATCGCCAGGCGCGTCAACGCCGCCGTGAGCGCCTGGCGCACCGGGAACTCGTCCGTCACCACACCGTTCCCGCCATGCGGGCCAGTCTCGCCCACTGTCAGGGCGGATCGCCGGCGAACACCCGCCGCTCGGCCTCGGTGAACGGCGGCTCGGTCGACGGCGGGCGGCCGGGCCCGCGCAGCACGCCGAGGGCGACCCGGGGCGACAGCAGGCTCCGCAGCGGCGCGGACAGGGTGTAGGCGTTGATCTGCGCGCGGGTGACGGAGGGCCGGCCGGTGGCCGCCAGGACGAGCCGGTCGAGGTAGCGCTCCAGCACGACGTCGGCACGGGTCCGGGGCGGGCCGATCGTGCCGGGGTAGCGAAGGTCCTGCCCGACGGCCATCTCCCACGCGTCGTCGATCACCCGGGCGAACCGCCGCTGGACGCGCGCCGCCGTGCGGCCGTCGAGCCCGTGCCGCGCCAGGCCGTCCCGCAACGCCACCGCCTGCCGGGCCACGACGGTCATGCCGTGCCCGTACACGGGGTTGAAGGTGCACGCCGCGTCGCCGAGCACGACGAACCCGGACGGCCAGGGGGAGAGGCGTTCGAAGCGGCGACGGCGGTTGACCGTGCCGTGGAACCCGAACGGCCGGGTGAGCGGTTCGGCCACGTCGATCAGGTCGGCGATGGCGGGGTGGCGCAGCCGGCGGGCGAAGGCACGGAACCCCTCCGGGCTGACGTCCGGCTCGCCGCCGCGCATGCCGCCGAGGCTGACGATCCACCGGTCGTCCTCGATCGGCACCAGCACGCCGCCCTGCCCGAACGGGTTGGACCGCGGGTCACCGAGGATGCTCAGGCCGGGGAAGTCCCCGGCGCCGGCGGGCGCGCGGTACAGGCGCGTGGCGTACACCAGGCGGGAGTCGACGCGCTCCTCCGGCACGGCGGGCAGGCCGAGGTCCGCGAGCCACCGGTCGGCCCGCGAGCCGCGCCCGGTCGCGTCCACCACGAAGTCGGCCTCGATCCGGCGTTCGCGCCCGGTGTCCCGGTCCCGCACCCGGGCGCCGGTGACGTGCGCGCGGTCGCCGAGCAGCCCCACGACGTCGGCGGCCTCGACCACGTCGACCACGCCCGGGGCGAGCACCCGCCGCCGCACCTCGCCGTCGAGCAGGGCGCGGCTGCACCCGATCACGAACTGCGCCTCGTCCAGCCGGGGGAGCCAGCCGAACTGGGTGAACACCAGCAGCCCGTTCGGCAGGCCGAGGCGCCGCGCGCCCGCGTCGACCAGGCTCGCGGTCAGGCCGGGCGACACCTCGTCCAGCGCGCGGCTTCCGCCGGCCATCAGCACGTGCGCGTGCCGGGTGTGCGGCACGCCCCGGCGGTGGCGGACGTCGTCGCCGAAGCGGTCGCGGTCGCCGGAGCGGTCGCGGTCGACGACGGTGACGCGGTCGACGTGCGCGGTGAGGACGGACGCGGCGAGCATCCCGGCCAGGCCGCCGCCCAGGACCAGCGCGCCGGTCCGGTGCCCCGCCGAAGTCCCCGGCCCGCTCATCGGCGCGTGCCGACGGCCGAGCCGACGTCGGCCAGGGCGGCGTCGACCACGGGTCCGGTGAACGCCCGCGCCACCAGCACGAGCCGGGTCCGCTCGCCGGCGAACGCGTGCTCGGCCGCCGGCGAGCCGTCCTCAG
>NZ_JBHTLK010000335.1:0-5143 GCF_042678885.1 Saccharothrix hoggarensis | reverse complement strand
GCGCGTGTTCTTTGAGAACTCAACAGCGTGCCGAATAGCCAGTAAATTGTATGACCTCGTCAAGAGGTTTTCCTTTGAGATTGTTACTGGACAACTGACATTATTGTCAGTGTTGTTCGGAGCGATCAAACATTCCTTATTGGAGAGTTTGATCCTGGCTCAGGACGAACGCTGGCGGCGTGCTTAACACATGCAAGTCGAGCGGTAAGGCCCTTCGGGGTACACGAGCGGCGAACGGGTGAGTAACACGTGGGTAACCTGCCCTGTACTCTGGGATAAGCCTGGGAAACTAGGTCTAATACCGGATATGACCTGCCTCCGCATGGTGGTGGGTGGAAAGTTCCGGCGGTACAGGATGGACCCGCGGCCTATCAGCTTGTTGGTGGGGTAATGGCCTACCAAGGCGACGACGGGTAGCCGGCCTGAGAGGGTGACCGGCCACACTGGGACTGAGACACGGCCCAGACTCCTACGGGAGGCAGCAGTGGGGAATATTGCACAATGGGCGAAAGCCTGATGCAGCGACGCCGCGTGAGGGATGACGGCCTTCGGGTTGTAAACCTCTTTCAGCGGGGACGAAGGGCAACTGACGGTACCCGCAGAAGAAGCACCGGCTAACTACGTGCCAGCAGCCGCGGTAATACGTAGGGTGCGAGCGTTGTCCGGAATTATTGGGCGTAAAGAGCTCGTAGGCGGTTTGTTGCGTCGGCTGTGAAAACTTCACGCTTAACGTGGAGCCTGCAGTCGATACGGGCAGACTTGAGTTCGGCAGGGGAGACTGGAATTCCTGGTGTAGCGGTGAAATGCGCAGATATCAGGAGGAACACCGGTGGCGAAGGCGGGTCTCTGGGCCGATACTGACGCTGAGGAGCGAAAGCGTGGGGAGCGAACAGGATTAGATACCCTGGTAGTCCACGCCGTAAACGGTGGGTGCTAGGTGTGGGGGACTTCCACGTCCTCCGTGCCGCAGCTAACGCATTAAGCACCCCGCCTGGGGAGTACGGCCGCAAGGCTAAAACTCAAAGGAATTGACGGGGGCCCGCACAAGCGGCGGAGCATGTGGATTAATTCGATGCAACGCGAAGAACCTTACCTGGGCTTGACATGCACTGGAAACCAGTAGAGATATTGGCCCCCTTGTGGCCGGTGTACAGGTGGTGCATGGCTGTCGTCAGCTCGTGTCGTGAGATGTTGGGTTAAGTCCCGCAACGAGCGCAACCCTCGTTCCATGTTGCCAGCGCGTTATGGCGGGGACTCATGGGAGACTGCCGGGGTCAACTCGGAGGAAGGTGGGGATGACGTCAAGTCATCATGCCCCTTATGTCCAGGGCTTCACACATGCTACAATGGCCGGTACAGAGGGCTGCTAAGCCGTGAGGTGGAGCGAATCCCACAAAGCCGGTCTCAGTTCGGATCGGGGTCTGCAACTCGACCCCGTGAAGTCGGAGTCGCTAGTAATCGCAGATCAGCAACGCTGCGGTGAATACGTTCCCGGGCCTTGTACACACCGCCCGTCACGTCACGAAAGTCGGTAACACCCGAAGCCCGTGGCCCAACCCGTAAGGGGGGGAGCGGTCGAAGGTGGGACTGGCGATTGGGACGAAGTCGTAACAAGGTAGCCGTACCGGAAGGTGCGGCTGGATCACCTCCTTTCTAAGGAGCATTCCTCACCGGATGTCTTCGGATGTCTGGTGGAGAGCCGTGCCGGCGGCGAATGATCGTCGGATGGTTGCTCAATGATGTGGATGCTGGCTATATACAGGACTTCGGGTTGTCTGGAGAGTTAGTACTGTCCGTGAGGGCGTGGAAGGGTCTCCAGAGGGTTCAAAGCTTCTGTTCGGTACGCTGTTGGGTCCTGAGGGAACACGTGAGTGTCTCTTTCAGCGAGAAACGGCAGGGCTGCCCCAGCTCCTGAACCGCCGGTCTTCGGATCTGGTAGGCGGGTGTGTTACGGGTGGTGTCTGGTTGTTCTTTGAGAACTGCACAGTGGATGCGAGCATCTTTGTGGCAAGTTATTAAGGGCACACGGTGGATGCCTTGGCACCAGGAGCCGATGAAGGACGTAGGAGACTGCGAAAAGCCTTGGGGAGTTGTCAACCGAGCTGAGATCCAAGGATTTCCGAATGGGGAAACCCGGCCCCAGTCATGTGGGGTCACCCTTGCCTGAACACATAGGGCATGTGGAGGGAACGCGGGGAAGTGAAACATCTCAGTACCCGCAGGAAGAGAAAACAACCGTGATTCCGTGAGTAGTGGCGAGCGAAAGCGGAAGAGGCTAAACCGTATTCGTGTGATACCCGGCAGGGGTTGCGTGTACGGGGTCGTGGGACCTGTCTGATCGTTCTGCCGGACGGTCGAGGAGTCATAAAACACTGTGGTTAGCGGAACGCGTCTGGAAAGCGTGGCCGTAGAGGGTGAGAGTCCCGTACGTGAAAACCCGGTGTCTCCTGACGGTGTTCCCAAGTAGCAGCGTACTCGTGAAATTCGCTGTGAATCTGGCGGGACCACCCGCTAAGCCTGAATACTCCCTGGTGACCGATAGCGGACTAGTACCGTGAGGGAAAGGTGAAAAGTACCCCGGGAGGGGAGTGAAATAGTACCTGAAACCGTGTGCCTACAATCCGTCGGAGCCTTTAGGGGTGACGGCGTGCCTTTTGAAGAATGAGCCTGCGAGTTAGTGCTGCGTGGCGAGGTTAACCCGTGTGGGGTAGCCGTAGCGAAAGCGAGTCCGAATAGGGCGTTCATAGTCGCGTGGTCTAGACCCGAAGCGGAGTGATCTAGCCATGGCCAGGGTGAAGCGTGGGTAAGACCGCGTGGAGGCCCGAACCCACCAGGGTTGAAAACCTGGGGGATGAGCTGTGGTTAGGGGTGAAAGGCCAATCAAACTCCGTGATAGCTGGTTCTCCCCGAAATGCATTTAGGTGCAGCGTCGTGTGTTTCGTGCCGGAGGTAGAGCACTGGATGGTCTAGGGGGCCCACAAGCTTACCGAAATCAACCAAACTCCGAATGCCGGTACGTGAGAGCGCGGCAGTGAGACTGCGGGGGATAAGCTTCGTAGTCGAGAGGGAAACAGCCCAGAACGCCGGCTAAGGCCCCTAAGTGTGTGCTAAGTGGGAAAGGATGTGGGGTCGCCCAGACAACCAGGAGGTTGGCTTAGAAGCAGCCACCCTTTAAAGAGTGCGTAATAGCTCACTGGTCAAGTGGTCCTGCGCCGACAATGTAGCGGGGCTCAAGCACACCGCCGAAGCCGTGTCATTCCGATTATGTCGGGATGGGTAGGGGAGCGTCGTTCAGCCGTTGAAGCGCCGGAGTGATCCAGGTGTGGAGGCTGGACGAGTGAGAATGCAGGCATGAGTAGCGAAAGACGAGTGAGAAACTCGTCCGCCGGATGACCAAGGGTTCCTGGGCCAGGCTAATCCGCCCAGGGTAAGTCGGGACCTAAGGCGAGGCCGACAGGCGTAGTCGATGGACAACGGGTTGATATTCCCGTACCCGTGTGAACGCGCCCATGGCGAACCTTGTGATACTAACCGCCCGAAGCCCATTCCACTCCTTCGGGAGTGGGGTGACGTGGAGCGCGGGACCTGAACTTGTAGTAGTCAAGCGATGGGGTGACGCAGGAGGGTAGCTCCGCCAGTGAGTGGTAGTACTGGTGTAAGCGTGTAGGCCGACGTGTAGGCAAATCCGCACGTCATATAAGGCTGAGACGTGATGCATAGCCGATTGAGGCGAAGTAGAGTGATCCCATGCTGCCGAGAAAAGCCTCTAGTGAGTGTTCATGCGGCCCGTACCCCAAACCGACACAGGTGGTCAGGTAGAGAATACCGAGGCGATCGGGCGAACTGTGGTTAAGGAACTCGGCAAAATGCCCCCGTAACTTCGGGAGAAGGGGGGCCGAGGGATTTGAAGCCCCTTGCGGGCTAGGATTTTTCGGCCGCAGAGACCAGCGAGAAGCGACTGTTTACTAAAAACACAGGTCCGTGCGAAGTCGCAAGACGATGTATACGGACTGACGCCTGCCCGGTGCTGGAACGTTAAGGGGACCGGTTAGTCTTTCGGGGCGAAGCTGAGAACTTAAGCGCCAGTAAACGGCGGTGGTAACTATAACCATCCTAAGGTAGCGAAATTCCTTGTCGGGTAAGTTCCGACCTGCACGAATGGCGTAACGACTTCTCGACTGTCTCAACCACAGGCCCGGCGAAATTGCATTACGAGTAAAGATGCTCGTTACGCGCGGCAGGACGGAAAGACCCCGGGACCTTTACTATAGCTTGGTATTGGTGTTCGGTTCGGCTTGTGTAGGATAGGTGGGAGACTGTGAAGCGCTGACGCCAGTCAGTGTGGAGTCGTCGTTGAAATACCACTCTGGTCGTACTGGATGTCTAACCTCGGTCCGTGATCCGGATCAGGGACAGTGCCTGGTGGGTAGTTTAACTGGGGCGGTTGCCTCCCAAAGGGTAACGGAGGCGCTCAAAGGTTCCCTCAGCCTGGTTGGCAATCAGGTGTCGAGTGCAAGTGCACAAGGGGGCTTGACTGTGAGACCGACAGGTCGAGCAGGGACGAAAGTCGGAACTAGTGATCCGGCCATGGCTTGTGGAAGCGTGGTCGCTCAACGGATAAAAGGTACCCCGGGGATAACAGGCTGATCTTGCCCAAGAGTCCATATCGACGGCATGGTTTGGCACCTCGATGTCGGCTCGTCGCATCCTGGGGCTGGAGTAGGTCCCAAGGGTTGGGCTGTTCGCCCATTAAAGCGGTACGCGAGCTGGGTTTAGAACGTCGTGAGACAGTTCGGTCCCTATCCGCCGCGCGCGTAGGATACTTGCGGAAGGCTGTCCCTAGTACGAGAGGACCGGGACGGACGGACCTCTGGTGTGCCAGTTGTCCTGCCAAGGGCATTGCTGGTTGGCTACGTTCGGAAGGGATAACCGCTGAAAGCATCTAAGCGGGAAGCCTGTTCCTAGATGAGGTATCCCACCCTTTGTGGGTTAAGGCCCCCAAGAGACTATTGGGTTGATAGGCCGGAGATGGAAGGTCGGTAACGGCTGGAGTTGACCGGTACTAATAGGCCGAGGACTTGCTACGAAGACGCTACGCATCCACTGTGCGGTTCTGAAAGAACCGAACCGGACCACCTGGTCC
>NZ_JBHTLK010000334.1:0-5160 GCF_042678885.1 Saccharothrix hoggarensis | reverse complement strand
CGGCCGGTCGCGGCGGCGTGGGTGCGGCCGGCATGGGCGCGGGCATGGGCGCCGGAGCGGGCGGGGGCCAGGGCGACGAGGACAAGGAGCACAAGGCCGCGTCGTACCTGCAGGAGACCGAGGACATCTTCGGTGACGGCACGATGGTCGCCCCGCCGGTCATCGGCGAGTAGCTGAACGCGAACAGGGGGGAACGTGCTGCGCACCAGGGTCGCCATCCCGGTCGTCGCGCTCTACAACGCCTGGCAGGCCGAGGGTCTGCCGACGTTGCACAACGCGCTGCTGACGCAGGTCGACTTCGACGAGGGCCGGCTCGCCGAGGGCGACCTCTCGGGTCTGGCGGACCTCGCGAGCCGCGGCTGGGCCGAGCTGGAACGGCTGGGGCTGGCGCGCGGCAGGCAGGTGCACCCCGACCTGAGCCGGTCGCTGCGCCTGATCGCCGACGCCTCCGTCGAGTACTACGCGTTCTTCAACCAGGGCGACGACGACACGCGCACCGCGCTCGTGGCGCAGTCGGGTGACGAGGCGCTGCGCGTGGTGCTGCGGGCGGACAAGCACTTCGTGCTGGAGCCGGTGCGGGTCGAGGACGTCGTGCCGTCGCTCGTGTCGGCGCTGCCGGAGGCGAAACCGGGCCGCGGCGGCGTGCTGTCGCTGCCCGCCGACGCGTTGACCGACCGGCCGCGCCAGCCGCGACCGGACGAGGACGGCGGGTCGTTCCTCCAGTCCAGCCGGCCGACCGGCGCGCACGTGACCGAGGTGCAGCAGGTGCGCAAGCTGCTGGCCGAGGAACGGCTCGGCGGCGGCCAGCTGTACGCGGCGCGCCGTGACCGGTTCGGCCGCAAGCAGCGGTGCGCGGCGCCGTTGACGTACTTCGACACGGTCACCGGCCGGTACCTGTCGGCGAAGGCGCCCGGCCGCGACGGCACGACGTGGCTCACCGTGCAGCCGGCCGACTTCGCCACCGTGCAGAACCGGTTGCGGCAGCTCAACGCCGACGCAGCACCTCGCGGTTGAGCTCGGCCGGGCTGCGGTGCCCGGACAGGCCCAGGGTGAGGTCGAAGTCGGCGAGCAGGCCGCGCAGCACGTGCCGCACGCCGACCTGCCCGCCGTGCGCCAGGCCGTAGGCGAACGGGCGGCCGACGAGCACGGCCTTCGCGCCCAGCGCCAGCGCCTTGACGATGTCCGCGCCGCTGCGGATGCCGGAGTCGAACAGCACCTCGACCCGCTCGCCGACGGCGTCCGCGATCTCCGGCAGCACCTCCAGCGACCCGACCGCGCCGTCGACCTGCCGTCCGCCGTGGTTGGAGACGACGATCCCGTCCACGCCCGCGTCGACGGCCTTGCGCGCGTCGTCCACGTGCTGGATGCCCTTGAGCACGATCGGCCCGTCCCAGTGCTCGCGCAGGAACGCCAGCTGGTCCCACGACTTGTCGGTGCCGGTGAACAGCTGCACCCACCGCAGGATCGCCATCGGCAGGTCCTCCTCCGGCGGCGCGGCGAGACCGGCCCGGAACGCCGGGTCGGAGAACGGGATCGCCGTGCCGACACCGCGCAGGAACGGCAGGTACGACCGGTCGAGGTCGTGCGGGCGCCAGGCGAGCGTCCACGTGTCGAGCGTGACGACGAGGACCCGGTACCCGGCCTTGCGCGCCCGGTCGAGGATGCTCGCCGCCACGTCCGGGTCGTTGGGCCAGTAGAGCTGGAACCACCGGGCGGCGTCGCCGGCGGCCTCGGCGACCTCCTCGATCGTGTGCGAGGCGGCGGTGGACAGCACGAACGGCACCCCCAGCTCCGCGGCGGCGCGCGCGGTCGCCAGCTCGCCGTCCGGGTGCAGGATCGACTGCACGCCGACCGGCGCGAGCAGCACCGGCGCCGGCATGTCCGTGCCCAGCAAGGACGTCCCGAGGTGCCGTTCCGTGGCGTTGGTCAGCATCCGGGGCACGATCCGCCAGTCGTCGAACGCCTCCCGGTTGGCCCGTGCGGTGGCCCCGGACCCCGCCGCACCCGCCACGTACCAGAACGGCCCGGGCCCCAACCGCTCCCGAGCGGACTCCTCCAACCCCTCGGGGTCGGTGGTGAACGGCGGCACGTTCCCCGCCAGGCCTTGGAGGTAGATCTCGTTCTGGTACGTGGCGAATCCCGTCATGGGTCCACCTTGCTACACGGGCGCGCGTTTCGGGAGGGACCTCAGCGGCGCTTGTCCACAAGCGACAGACGACGTTCCAGCGCGATCGCCACCGGGGCCGCGGTGAGCACGGTGGAGACGGTGCCGGCGACCAGGCCGATCAGCAGCGCGGTGGCGAAGTCGGCCAGCGAGCCGTCGCCGAGGACGAGCAGCGCGGCCAGCACGAACAGCACGCCGATGCCGGTGTTCACGGTCCGCGGCAGGGTTTGCAGCACCGCGGTGCTCATCACCTCGGGGAACGGCGCACGCGTCCGCCGCAGTTCGCGCACCCGGTCGAACACCACCACCGAGTCGTTGACCGAGTACCCGATGACGGTGAGCAGCGCTGCCAGGAACACGGCGTCGGCCGTCTTGCCCAGCCACGCGAACACGCCGACGAGCACGACGACGTCCGTCACCAACGCGACCACCGTGGCCACGCCGAGCCGCCAGTCGAACCGGACGGCCAGGTACACCAGCTGCGCGGCCACCGCGATGGCCAGTGCGACCACCGCGTTGCGCCGCAGCTCGGAGCCGAGACTGGGGCCGATCAGCTCGTTGCTCACCTGCTCCGCGCCGCCGGTGGCCCGGTCGACGGCCTCGCCGAGCCGCACGGCGGCGGCCGAGTCGACGGGACCCGTGCGGACGGACACGCCGTCCGAGCCGGAGGTGACCACGACGGCGTCGGCGAACCCGGCCGACGCCAGCTCGGCGCGCACGCGGCCGGCGTCCGGCGAGGCCGCGGTGAACTCCAGCACCCGTCCGCCGGTGAACTCGACGCCCAGCTCCAGCCCGCGCACGACCAGCCCGGCGACGGCGGCGAGCAGCACGAGCCCGGCGGCCGCCAGCCACCGGCCCGGACGCCGGAACAGGGTGATGCCGCGCGCGGTGAGCCAGGTGCGGACGCGGCCGAGGGAGTGCAGGCCGCTCCACCGCGGCCGCCGTTCCAGCAGCGGCATGACGAGCTGCAACAGCACCCGGCTCAGCACCAACGCGCTGAACAACGACGCCAGCACGCCGATCGACAACGTGACGCCGAACCCCTTCACCGGACCCGTCGCCAGCCAGAACAGCAGGCCGGCGGCGAGCAGCGTGGTGACGTTCGAGTCGGCGACCGCGCTCAGCGCGCCGCGGAAACCCTGGTCGACGGACCGGGGCAGGCGTTTGCGCCGCGCGTACTCCTCGCGCGACCGCTCGAACACGAGCACGTTGGCGTCCACGGCCATGCCGATGGCCAGCACGAACCCGGCCAACCCCGGCAACGTCAGCGTCGCGCCGATCGCGAGCATGGCGGCGTACGCGAGGGCCGCGTACCCGCCGAGCGCCAGCACGGCCACGAGCCCGGCCAGCCGGTACACGAAGACCAGGAACAGCCCGGTCAGCGCGACGCCGATGATCGCCGCACGGGCGCTCGCCTCGATCGCCTCGGCGCCGAGCGTCGGGCCGACGGTCCGCTGCTCGACCACCTCGACCGGCACGGGCAGCGCGCCGGACCGGATCACCAGGGCCAGCTCCTCGGCCTCGGCCTGGGCGAACCGGCCGGTGATCTGCGTGCTGCCGCCGATCATGCCGGTGCCGCACACCGTCCCGACGTCGACCTGCGGCGCGGACACGACCTCGCCGTCGAGCACGAACGCCACCCGCCGCTTCGGGTCGCCGGGCGGTGAGCACGCGGCCTCGGCGGTCACCCGCTGCCACGCCCGCGGGGCGTCACCCTGGAAGTCGACGCCGACGAGGTAGCCGACGCCCTGCGGGTTGGGGGTGGCGCGGGCGTCCTTGATGCCCTCGCCGGTCATGACGACGTCGCCGAGGCTGATCGCGTCACCCTCGGGCGTGGGCACGTCGCCGAGCCCGGTCACCGGCTGCACGCGCAGCTGGGCGGTGCGGCCGAGCACGTCGATGGCCTCGGTCGGGTCCTGGACGCCGGGCAGCTCCACCACGATGCGGTGGTCGCCGGACCGGGCGAGGACGGGTTCCGCGACCCCGAGTTCGTCCACCCGGCGGCGCAGCACCTCCATCGCGCGGTCGGTGGCGTCGGACGTGGCCTCGGACGGTGTCTCCAGCACGACCTGGGTGCCGCCGCGCAGGTCGAGGCCGAGGCGCGGTTGGACGGTGAGCAGGGTGAACGTGGACGCGGCGAGCACGCCGAGGGCAAGCAGCCCACGGACGACGAGCGCTCGCCGCGCGCTGGGGCGCGGCATGGTGAAGAGACCTCCGGATGAGGTGAACGGGGTGGGTTCAGCTACCGGAGGTCGTGGGCGGCGCGCGGTCGCCGAGAGGGGTCCGGCCGATCCGCTCGGGGTCGCGGTGGGTCGGGTCGAGGACGTCCACCCGGACGGGCGGCGCGGGGGTGACGTGGACGGCGGGCTGCACGCCGTCCAGCGGTTGGCCGACGTGGACCTGCACGGGGTGCACGGCGTTGGCGCCTCGGGTGGCCGCGCCGGGCAGGTGGGCGCCGTCCACGGTGGCGGAGACGGCGACGACGTCGACGGGGGTGGCGGGGCCGGGTCCGGACACGACGAAACCCGCGATCAACGCCAGGATCGCGAGCACCGCGCGTCGGGTCATCCGCCCCTCCTCGACGTCCAGGTTAGCGACCGCCGCCGAGGACGACCACGGCTCCGCCGAGCAGCGCGCAGAGCCAGGCGACCACGAGCGGCTGCATCGTCGTCGCGCCGAGGAAGAGCGCCACCGTCCACCCGAGGAGCACGAGCGCGGACAGGCCGAACAGCGCGAGGACGATGGCGATCCCGGGCCGGTGCCGGGGCAGCCGGACCAACGCCCGCCGCACCCCGCGCCGGGCCCGCAGCAGGAGTTGCCCCACGACGGCGAGGCAGCCGACGACCAGCAGGCCGGAGAACCACCCGAGCAGCGGCGTCGGCTTCGGCATGCCGGCCAGCAGCAGGAGCAGCCCGCCGGCGACGAGCAGGGCGGCCAGCCGGGACAGCGCCGGCCCCACCAGGGCGTGCGCGGCGGCGAAGGTCTCGGCGGACGGC
>NZ_JBHTLK010000333.1:0-5193 GCF_042678885.1 Saccharothrix hoggarensis | reverse complement strand
CGTTCGCGGCGACCGGCGCGATCGGCCTGCTCCTGCTCACCGGCACGCCGCTCGCACCGCTCGACGCGACGTCGTCGGCGGCGGACGAGGTCACCGCGGACTCCGAGGTGATCTGGGCGGCGCCCAAGCCGAGCGCCGCCGCGCCCGCCCCGAAGCAGGCGCCCGCGCCCAGCGCGCCCACGGCGTCGTCCGGCAGCAGCGCGGACAGCGGCGGCGGCCACCGAGGTGGCCTCCTCGCGTCCTTCTCGGCCCAGTCGAACCCGAAGCCGTCGGCCGCGTGGTCGGTCGAACGGCGGGACGACGGACGGTCCCCCGGCAGCATCCCCGGGCTGCCCAGCACGTCACCCGACTGAGGAAGACGGCACCCGTGTGCCTTCAGCACACGTGAACGCACCCGTCTGACCAGTCACTTCTCACACACCCCGCACTGAAGCGATCCACCGGTCACGCGATCGAGCGATCACCGAAGTCCGTGATCACACGACACCGCGACGTCGACCAGTGATCAGCACGACCACAGGCCCCCGTCCTGCCGACCGCGCCCTGGCAGGAACGGGTACAGGTCCCACCACCGCGCTGCCCCCGCGGCGGAGGGACCGAACGGGAACCTGCGGCAGGGGACGCCAATCCCTGGAGCGTCCCCGCCGCAGGTCCACGGACCACCGTCGGGTTCCGGCCATCGAGGGGCTGCGCCGGAACCCGACGGCGAGGCCGATCAGGCCACCGGCACCGCCACGTCGGACTCGCCGGTCAGCCCGACCCCGGAGACCGACGCGGCGACCAGCCCCAACCGCCGCACCGCGTCCCGCAGCACGTCGACCGGCTGCACGTAGGGAAGTCGCAACCACCGCTCGAACCCGCCGTGCGCGCCGAACCGCGATCCCGGCGCCAGGCGGATGCCGTGGTTCTGCGCGACGACCGCCACGCGGGTGCTCACCGGGGCGTCCAGCTCGCACCACACGCTGAGCCCGCCCGCCGGCCGGCGGAAGCGCCAGCCGGGGCAGTGCTCGCGCAGGCCGTCCATGAGCACGTCGCGCTGCACGGCGAGCTGCGCGCGCCGTTCCCGCAACGCCGGTTCCGGGTCGGCCAGCAGGTCCGCCAGCACCAGCTGGTCGACCACCGCGGACCCGAGGTCGAGCGCGGTGCGGGTGGACACCAGGCGGTGGACGACCTCGGTCGACGCGCGGATCCAGCCGATCCGCAGGCCGCCCCAGTGCGACTTGCTGGCCGACCCCAGCGTGACGACGAGGTCTTCGGCGAACGCGGCCATCGGCGGCGGGCCGTCCAGCGGGTCGCCGTCGAGGTCCAGTTCGGCGACGGTCTCGTCCACCACCAACGGGGTGCGCGCGCGGCGCGCGATGTCGGCCAGCTCGGCACGGCCCTCGGCGTCGAGCCGGTGCGCGGTCGGGTTGTGGAAGTCCACCACGACGTACGCCATGCGCGGCGCGGCCTGGCGCAGGGCGGCGGCGATGCCGGGCAGGTCCCAGCCGGTGTCGGTCATGGCCACCGGCACCGGGATCGCGGACACGGCCTTGATCGCGTCGAGCGCGTTGGGGTAGCTGGGCTGCTCGACCAGCACCCGGTCGCCGGGACCGGTCAGCAGGCGCAGGGTCAGCGCGAGCGCGTGCTGGGCGCCGCTGGTGACCACGATCTGGTCCGGTGACGTGGGCAGGCCGCGGGCCGCGTACCGGTCGGCGATGCGCCGCCGCAGCTCGGGCAGGCCGTGCTCGTAGTAGCCGTGGTCGGCGAGGTGCTCGGGCAGGTAGCGCCGGACGTTGTCGAACGCGGCCAGCACGCCGGGCAGCGCCGGGGGCGCGGCACGGGCGAAGTCGACCATGCTGTGGCCGACCAACGGCGTGTCCGGAACGGTCCCTAACATCCCCGTGGGCAGGCTGATCCACGACCCCGCGCCCCGCCGGCTCGCGACCAACCCCTCCGAGCGCAACTGGTCGAGCGCCGCCGTGATCATCGTGCGGCTCACCGGCAGCGCCTCGGCCATCTCGCGCTCGGAGGGCAGGCGGGTGCCGGCGGGCAGCCGACCGTCGAGCACGAGCAGCCGCACCGCCGCCGCGAGGTCGGCCGAGCCGTGACGTGCGCCACCGCGACGCCACTCACCCAGCAGTCGGGCCAGACGAAGGCCGGATATACGTCCACCTGGTGGGACGTCAGCGTTCATAAGGCCAATTATTGTGAATTGGCTCTGGAATACAAGGCCAATCAACGCTGAGGATGGCCACATGCTCGCCGCCCTCACCCAGGTTTCGGTCACCGTCTCGCCGCTCCGCCGCGTGCCCCAGCTGTTCGCGGGGCTGTGGCTCTACGGCGCGAGCATGGCGCTCCAGATCCGGGCGACCCTCGGCCTCGACCCGTGGGACGTGCTGCACGAGGGCCTGACCAAGATCACCGGACTGTCGTTCGGCACGATCACCGCCCTCGTCGGCGCGGTGGTCCTGCTGTGCTGGATCCCGTTGCGGCAGAAGCCGGGCGTGGGCACGGTGAGCAACGTCGTGGTGATCGGCGTCGCGGTGGACGTGAGCCTGTGGCTCCTGCCGACGCCGGACGGGATGGTGCCGCGCGTGCTGTTCCTGGTCGCCGGCATCGTGCTGAACGGCCTGGCAGCCGCCGTCTACATCGGGGCCCGCCTCGGCCCCGGCCCGCGCGACGGCCTCACGACCGGGTTCTGCGCGCGGACCGGGACCTCGTTGCGCCTGGTGCGCACGGTGGTCGAGGTGCTGGTGCTGGCGATCGGCTGGCTGCTCGGCGGCACGATCGGCGTGGGCACCGTCCTCTACGCCCTCGCGATCGGACCGCTCACCCAGGCGTTCCTCCCCCTGGTCACCTGGATGGACCGATCCGCTTCCTGACCTCGGTGTAGCTCACGCCGCGCGCCCCCAGGACCTCGGCCACCAGCCCTCCGTTCGACAGCAGCGCCAGCAGCAGGTGCTCCTGGCGGAGCGTGCGGTGGCCGAGGTCGCGGGCCTCGACGAGGCTCCGCTCCAGCACCCGCTTCGCCGCGGGCGTGAACGGCCGGTGGTTGCCGAAGAACCGCCGCCGGCGCCGTGGCGGCGCGACGGCCAGCGCGCCCTCGCCGTGCGACCGCTCGACCGACGCGACGATCTCGTCCACGTCGATGCCCAGCCCCCGCAGCGCCGCGGTGTCGGCGTCGCTCAGCCCGCCCTTGCGCCGGGCCGCGGTGAACGCCTCCACCACGTCGTCGCGGCCAAGCCGGAACTCCGCGAGCACCGGCGAGTCGAGCAGCGCGAGCGCCAGGTGCTCCGGGCCGATCTCCGGCGCGTCGAGCCGTTCCGCCTGCGTCACCGCCTCGTGGACGGTGCGGCGGGCGGACCTGGTGAACCGTTCCCCGATCATCGGTCTCCCCCGTGCTTCTTGTGGACGGCCTGCCGGGTGACACCCAGCTCGGCCGCGATCTCCTGCCAGGACCAGCCGCGGGCGCGGGCGTTGCGCACCTGGACCGCTTCGAGCGTTTCGAGCAGGCGGCGCAACGCGCTCACCGCTCGAAGCCCGACCCTGGGGTCCCGGTCACCCGCCGCCGAGGCCAGCTCGGTCGCTTCAGTCATGCCGTCAACTTTGGTTGACACCCGCCGGGTTGTCAACCCCGGTTGACACACTAGGCTCGACGTCGATGCCGGAGATCACCACCGCCGAACGCCCTGGACTCGGCCTCGACGGCCTGCCGCGCCCCACCGAGGACCGCGTCGTCCGACTCGCCAACGCCGTGGTGCTGCTGGACGGAGCCACGTCGCCGACCCCGCGCGTCCGTGACGGTGGCTGGCACTCGCGCCACCTCGCCGACGAGCTGGCCGCGTCCGGGAGGTTGACCGGCGACCTCGCCGACGTGCTGGCCGACGCGATCGACCGGTTGGCCCGCCGGCACGACCTGACGCCCGGCGACTCGCCGTCCAGCACGGTCGCGATCACGCGGTGGACCGACACCGCCGTGGACGTGCTGGTGCTCGGGGACAGCCCGGTCGTGGTGTTCACCGACGCCGGCGCCGAGGTGGTGACGGACACCCGCCTGCGCGACCTGCGGGGCAAGGTCGACCGGATCACCGACTGGCGCAACCGCGAGCACGGCTGGTGGGTGGCCGAGGCCGACCCCGCCGCCGCGCTCCGCGCCGTCCGGGCGAGTTGGCCGCGCGACCGGGTGCGGGCCGTGGTGATGGCGACGGACGGCGTGTCGTGCGGGGTGGACGAGTACGGGTTGTTCGCCGACTGGAAAGCCGTGTTGGACATCACTTCCCGGAAAGGCCCGGAAGCGGTGCTGGACGAGATCCGCGCGGCGGAAGTGGGTGACGTGGATCGCACGAAGTGGCGTCGGGCAAAAGTGCACGACGACCAGGCGTTGGCGGTCATCGGATTCGGCGGCGGTTGATCCGGCGCCGGTTGATTCGGCGCCGAAGGATCGGCGCCGGGATCACCGAGATTCGTGCGGGCAAAGAAAAAGCCCCTCGCGGGAGGCGAAGGGCTTTTCGAAGGCTGGTGGCCAGGGGCGGGGTCGAACCGCCGACCTACCGCTTTTCAGGCGGTCGCTCGTACCAACTGAGCTACCTGGCCAGGTAGCGGCTCGACCAACCGGCCGAACTGCCTTGCGACCCAGACGGGACTCGAACCCGCGACCTTCGCCGTGACAGGGCGACGCGCTAACCAACTGCGCCACTGGGCCTTGCTCGTACTGCTGCACAACGGTACTACGTGCCCCCAACGGGATTCGAACCCGCGCTACCGCCTTGAAAGGGCGGGGTCCTAGGCCGCTAGACGATGGGGACCCAGTTCCTCCGGTAGCCGTTGGGCCACCTTCTTCCCAGGCCCTCCACGCTGTCCGGTGGAAGCATCGTAAGCATAGGGCACAGGAGTGCACACCTCCAAAACGGGGGTGGCACAACGTGTTGACCTGCGATTCCACCCCCGTTGGGGACGGTTCACCCCGTCGTCGGGGCCGATGTCGGGGCCGACGGGGCCGCTGCGGGGTCCGCCGTCGGGACCACCGCGAGCAGCCGATCGGCGAACTCGGCGCGTTCCGCGTCGTCGAGGACGGCCAGCGCCTCGTCGAACCGCTCGTCGGTCAGCCGCTCCGCCTCGCGCCACCGCGCCGCCAGGTCCGGGCGGTCGGCGACGGACGCCAGCAGCGCCTCCGCCTCGTCCGGGCGCCAGCCCGTGCGCCGGAGCCGGCCG
>NZ_JBHTLK010000332.1:0-5222 GCF_042678885.1 Saccharothrix hoggarensis | reverse complement strand
CGCAGCACGGCGATCAGGCCGGCGATGTGCTCGGCGGCCTTCGCGGCCAGCTCCGACCGGTCGCCCCGGACGAGCGCCACGGCGTTGCACAGCGGGCACCAGCCGCACGTGCGGCTGTCGTGCCCGCCCTCGGCCGCCATGCGGTGCAGCCACGGCTGCGCCCGCTCGGCGGCGGCGTCGAGCAGCAGCCGCAGCTCCTCGGCGAGCTTCGACTCGGCGCGTCCTGAATCAGTTCGTCCGGAGTCGGCGCGCCCGGAGTCGGCGCGTCCCGAATCGGTGGGAGTCGAGCCGGTGGCTGTCGAGCCGGCGCGTCCCGAGTCGGCCTGCTTGGGGTCCACGTGCCTCACCGCATCCACAGGTCGGGGTCGGGTGCGAACCGCACCGCCAACCCGGTGTCGTCCAGCTCCGCGCCGGTCACCAGGCAGCGCTTGAGCAGCGACGGCAGCGCGACGAGCCGCCGCCTGCCGTCCACGGTGACCGCCAGGTCGTCGCCCACCCGGGCCAGGTCGAGGTCGGAGTCGCCGATCGGCAGCGCCATCCGCAGCGTGTACTCCCGCTCCCCCGACCGCACGACCTCCAGCAGCGGACCGTCGGCCGACGTGCCCTCCAGCGGGTCCCGCCCCTGGTACAGGCCATCGGCGACGTCCAGCAGCGCGGCCGTGCCGACGGGTTCGGCGGCCCGGTGCTCGACCGTGCGCACCGACCCGAGGTCGGCCAGCTCGGCCAGCACGGCGTCCTGCTCGGCCCGGCGGGTGCGCAGCCACGTGGCGGCGGGCCCGCCCTCCGCACCGGGGTGGGGCACGACCCGGTTGGCGACCACGCCGTCGACCCGGATGCCCTGCAGCGCCAGCGCCGTCACGGTCCGCCGGGTCTCGGCGGCGACCACCCGCTCGGGGGTCAGCACGAGCCGGACGCTGGTGGCGCGCGACGTCAGCAGGACGCGCAGCTGCTCCAGGTTCTCCGCCAGCCGGCCGAGCGCGTCGGCGGTGGCGTCCCACTTCTCCACCGTGCCGCTGCCAGCGACACCGGCCAGCAGGCCGCGCACCACGCGCCGGTGGGTGGGGAACAGCCGTTCCAGGTAGGAGGCGAACGCCTCGGGCAGCGCCAGCAGGCGCAGCGTCTCGGCGGTCGGACCGCAGTCGACGACCACCACGTCCCACGGCCCGTCGCTCGCCAGCCGCCGCACCTCGGACAGCGCCAGCAGCTCCTCCACGCCGGGCAGGACGGTCAGCTCCTCGGCGTCCAGCTCGTCGACGCCCGCACCGGCGAGCACGGTCCGCAGGTGCCCGCGCAGGTCGCGCCAGGCGTCGTCCACCAGCGCGCGCGGGTCGACCTGCGCGGCATGCAACCCCGCGAACGCCCCGGCGCCGTCGACCTCCGTGACATCCGCGGACAGCGGCACGCCCAGCGCGTCGCCGAGAGAGTGGGCCGGGTCGGTGGACACGACCAGCGCCTTGCGGCCACCGGCGGCGAGCGCGGCGGCGGTGGCGGCGGCCAAGGTCGTCTTGCCGACCCCGCCCTTACCGGTGAACAGCAGCAGGCGGGCGCTCATCCAGCGTTTTCCACCCGGCGCTTGAGCTCCTTCAGCGCGGTGTCCATGATCATCTTCTCGGCTTTGCGGCGGAACAGGCCGATCATCGGCACGACCAACTGCACCGACAGCGTGTAGGTGACCTCGGTCGAGCCGCCCTTGGGCGCCAGCGCGTAGCTGCCCTCCTGCGACTTCTGCATCTGGCCCTTGACCAGGCGCCACGAGATCCGCTCGGTGGACCACTCGTCGTAGGCGAGCACGTACTCGTCCTTGATCGGGCCCTGGTCGATGTTGAACCTGACCTGGGCCGCGCGACCGTCCTCCCGCGTCTCCAGCACCTCGGTCCGCTTCACCCCGTTGGCCCACTCGGGGTAGGCGTCGAAGTCGGCGATGACCGCCACGATCTCCTCGGGCGTCGCGTCGATGACGATGGACTGGGTGGACTCGTCGGCCATGCCGGGGAGGCTACCCGGTGCAACCGCTCACCAACGCAGCACGTGGGGCGTGCCGCTGCGCTGGAAGTGGCCGACGTTGACGCACTCGGTCCAGCCGACCCGGACCCGCCGCGCCATCGGCTGGTGCACGTGCCCGAACACCGACCACCGCGGCCGGTGGCGCTCGATCACGTCCAGCAGCGACGTGGAGCCCAGCTCGGGCCGGCGGGCGACGACGTCGTAGGTCAGCTCGGCCACCGCGGGCGGCACGTGGGTGCACAGCACGTCCACCTCGCCCAGCCCTTCCAGCGCCGCGCCGAACTCCTCCTCGGTGCGCAGGTACGGCCGCCACGGCCCGCGCCGGTTCGGCACGAAACCGGGGTGCAGCAGGGCGCCGCCCGCGAAGCCGAACCGCAGCCCGCCGATCTCGGCGACCTGCCCGTCGAGGATGTGGACGCCGTCGCGGGCGAACCGGGGCCACAGCTCGGGGCTGTCGACGTTGCCGGGGGTGGCGTAGGTGGGCGCGCTCATCGCGCCGAACAGCGCCGTGTACTGCTCGATGATCGCCTCTTGGACGATGTCCGCCGCGTTGTCGAGGCTCTCCCACAGCGACCGCATGTACCGGACGGTCTCCGCCCCGACCCGGCCGCGCCGCAGCCCGGCGAACACCGCGACCTTGTCGGCGCCGAAGATCCGGCCCAGGATGCCCTTGCCGTGGTCGTGGTAGTCGACGAAGTCGACCAGGTCGCCGAGCACGACCAGCGCGTCCGCGCCGTCGCCCGCGCGGGCCAGGGCCTCCGCGTTGCCGTGGACATCCGAGACGACGTGAACCCGCACGGGAGCCAAATCTACGGCAGCGCGGGCGGCACCCCGGGCGGGCGGCCGGCCTCCAGCGCCAGCTTCAGCCCGAGGGAGACCTCCTTGGCGGCGAGCTGGCGGCGGCGCACCTCCTGCCGGACCCGCTTGTCGGACGCCTCGCCGGGCAGGTCGGCCCGGAGGAAGTAGTGCAGGAGCGTCCCGTCGAGGACGGGCTCCAGCCACACCTCCATCGTTCCGACCAACGCGCCGGCCACCGTCCAGCGCAACCCCTGCATCCCCCGGTCGGCGTAGACCTCCAAGGCCAGGTCGGGCCAGAACTCCGACCACACGGACGGTGGCGCGAACGCGGCGGCGACCACGGCCGGAGGCACTGCGAGGAACGTCTCGTCCACGACGTCGACACTGGGCACGGCTGGGAAGAGTGCCACGACACGGTTACGGAACCACCCGCCGGCCTGGTGTATCGCCGGAATCACAGGCTAGGTTTCCCCACCGGTAACAAACAAACGTCCGGAGGTCGACGTGCGCGAGTTCAGCGTCCCCGCCACCGCCACTGTGGCTGCCGAGGAGAACCTCACCGACATGGTGTGGGCGAACGCGGAGCGCTTCGGCAACGCCGTCAGCTTCCGCCGCCGCGTGGACGGCACGTGGGTGGACATCACCGCCCGCGACTTCGCCGCGCAGGTCCTCGCGATCGCCAAGGGTCTGGTCGCGGCGGGGCTCCAGCCCGGCGAGCGGGTCGGTCTGATGTCCAAGACCCGCTACGAGTGGACCCTCCTCGACTTCGCCATCTGGCACGCCGGCGGCGTCGTGGTGCCCATCTACGAGACCTCGTCGGCCGAGCAGGTCGAGTGGATCCTGTCCGACTCCTCCGCGAAGGCCGTGTTCGTGGAGACCTCCGACCACCGCGCGACGGTGGACGCGGTGGTCGCGGGCCTGCCCGAGGTGCGGCACGTGTGGCAGATCGACGGCCCGTCCGGTGACGCGGCCGGCGCGATCGACGAGCTGACCGCCCTGGGCGCGTCGGTGTCCGACGAGGACGCCCGCGCGCGCCGCAAGGAGGTGGCGGCCGACGACACCGCGACGATCGTCTACACCTCCGGCACGACCGGCCGCCCCAAGGGCTGCGAGCTGACGCACCGCAACCTGCTGTCCGAGGTGCGCGGCGCGATCGCCGCGTTCCCGCAGCTCATGCAGGCCGGCAACTCGCTGCTCGTGTTCCTGCCGCTGGCCCACATCCTGGCCCGCGCGATCTCCGTGTGCGGCCTGTACACGCGGGTCACGATGGGGCACACCGCCGACGTGAAGAACCTGGTGGAGGACCTGCAGTCGTTCCGGCCCACGTTCGTCGTGGCCGTGCCGCGCGTGTTCGAGAAGGTCTACAACGGCGCGAAGCAGAAGGCGCACGCGGCCGGCAAGGGCAAGATCTTCGACGCCGCCGAGGCGACCGCCGTGGAGTACAGCCAGGCGCAGGACACGGGCGGCGCGGGCCTCGGGCTCAAGGTCAAGCACGCGCTGTTCTCGAAGCTCGTCTACAGCAAGCTCCAGGCGGCGCTCGGCGGCCGGTGCATCGCGGCCGTGTCCGGCGGCGCGCCGCTCGGCGAACGGCTGGCGCACTTCTTCCGCGGCGTCGGCGTGCCGGTGCTGGAGGGCTACGGCCTGACCGAGACGAGCGCGGCGGCGTGCGTGAACACCGAGGCGGCGTTCCGCGTCGGCACCGTCGGCCGGCCCGTCGTCGGCACGTCCGTGCGCATCGCCGAGGACGGCGAGATCCTGATCAAGGGCGACGTCGTCTTCCGCAGCTACTGGAACAACCCCGAGGCGACCGCCGAGGCGCTGGAGGACGGCTGGTTCCACAGCGGCGACCTCGGCCAACTGGACGACGACGGCTTCCTGAAGATCACCGGGCGCAAGAAGGAGATCATCGTCACCGCCGGCGGCAAGAACGTCTCGCCCGCCGTGCTGGAGGACCGCCTCCGCGCCCACCCGCTGATCAGCCAGTGCATGGTCGTCGGCGACGCCCAGCCGTTCATCGGCGCCCTGATCACGATCGACCCGGAGTTCTTCCCGGCGTGGAAGGAGCAGAACGGCAAGCCCGCCGACGCGACCGTCGCCGACCTGCTCGACGACGAGACGCTGCGCGGCGTGATCCAGGCCGCGGTGGACGAGGCCAACCAGGCCGTGTCCAAGGCGGAGGCGATCAAGAAGTTCCGCATCCTGCCGGTGGACTTCACCGAGGCGGGCGGCGAGATGACCCCGAGCCTGAAGCTGAAGCGGGCCGTCGTGGCCAACACCTACAAGCAGGACATCGAAGCGATCTACAGCGCTTGATTGCGCCGCCTCCGGCGTCGCGGCTCGGCCGCCTGGGAGTCGGTCGTTCGCTGTGTTGGATTGCGCCGCCTCCGGCGTCGCGGCTCGGCCGCCTGGAAGTCGGTCGT
>NZ_JBHTLK010000331.1:0-5385 GCF_042678885.1 Saccharothrix hoggarensis | reverse complement strand
CGGCCGACGCCGTGCGGCTGGCCGCCGCGCTGGGCCGGCCGCCGGACCGCGTCGCCGCCGCCCTCCACGACGCCGAGCAGCTCACCCGGTAGCGGGCCGGCTCAGTCCTTCCACGGCATCTCGTCGCGCAGGCCCTCGTGGATCGCGTAGGCGTTCTTCACGGCCGCCTTGAGCGCGCCCTCCACCCACCGCCGGTGCCGGCGGTCGCACGCGTCGTTGGCGAACCACACCCGGTTCACCGGCCGGATCACGTCCTCGTAGAACGCCTCGCTCATCTCGTAGGCGCGGAACAGCGGGCCGATGCCGCAGGCGAACCAGTCGAGCGCCCAGTCCTTGTAGACGCCGAACTCGAACGTGTCCCGCGCCTCCGGGTGGATCTTGACCAGGTCCTCCAACGCCTGGAAGACGCTCTCCTCGGCGGCCAGCGGCGTGTACGGCATGCTGTCCTGCTCCCAGCAGTAGGACGCGATCATCACGCCCTTGCGGTGCCGGGTGTCCTGGCCGGCCGGCGGGTAGACGATGTTGCGGATCGCCAGGTCGGTCACGGTGAGGCCGTGCGTGATGCCGTACGCGGTCTCCCACCAGCGCTCGCTGAACTGCATGAACAGCTTGTGCGCGCGGCCGTAGTAGGTGTTGCGGATCGCGTACCACTTGTCCGGGTCGAGCCCTTCGACCTCCATGTGCCGCAGGGTCGCGAACGGCACGGTGATCACGCACTCGTCCGCCGAGATCGTCTGCGACCGGCGGCCGGCCCGGTAGTGGACGCGGACCTCGGCGTCGGTCTGGTCGACGGCGTGCACGACCGCGCCCAGCCGGATGTCGTCCATCAGCATCGGCTCGAACGCCCGGGGCAGCGAGTCGGCGCCGTCGACGATGTAGACGAGCCGGCCGAACACGTCCTCGTAGTAGTGGGAGAACCACTCGAGCAGCGAGAAGTGGTAGCGGCCCTCCAGGTTGAACAGCGGCCCGAGCATGGCGAGCGCGCCGTCGCCGAGGCCCCGTTCCTTCAGGTAGCCGAGCAGCGTGTACCGGTCGTAGTCGGTGAGCAGCCGGTGCCACGCCTTCGCGTCGTCCTCCTGCTCCATGATGTCCACGAGCGGTTGCAC
Source organism: Saccharothrix hoggarensis (assembly GCF_042678885.1). Taxonomy (GTDB): domain Bacteria; phylum Actinomycetota; class Actinomycetes; order Mycobacteriales; family Pseudonocardiaceae; genus Actinosynnema; species Actinosynnema hoggarensis. The sequence continues at coordinate 4,279 of NZ_JBHTLK010000331.1, read as the reverse complement.
GGTGTGCCGCAGGAGGTCGTGCGGCGTTTTGTCGGCTTCTTCGCGGGAAAGGTCGAAGCTGAACTGGTCGGCGCTGAAGTCCCGTCGCCGGACGCCCTTTCCCTGGAGGTACACGAACGTGTCCTCGTCGTACATCGGGAACGGCCGGGTGGCGAGCCGGAACTTGTCCTGGATCAGGTGCGAGACCAGCGGGTGCTGGAGCGGGAACCGCATCGCGCCGAACTCGCCGTACATGTCGCCCGCGAATCCGCGGTGGGTGAGGATTCGGCCGCCGAGCCGATTCTGACCTTCGAGGATCGTGACCTCGTGGCCCGCGTCCTTCAGCAGCATGGCGGTGGTCAGCCCGGCCATCCCCGCGCCGACCACGACGATCCGCCGCCGTGGCGCGGAACTCTCCGGCAATCCGTCTTTGAGCAGGTCCAGCACGTCCAACGTCATCGGAAAAACCGCCTCACGGTAGTTTCCGCGGCCGCACACCGCGCGGACCGCTTATCCTTCGGAGGTGGCCATCCTCGTGTTCCGACCGTACTCGGCCGAACGACGACCGGCCAACGCCCTGATGGGGTGACCCAGGTTTAACCGAATGCGCCCCACAACCGCTCGTGAACGCAAAACTGCGGTCCCGGCCACGATCCGGTCGCCACCGAACGGGTCTTTTCACCCACCGGTCAGGTGGCACGGGCGGCACGACCTTCCGGCCTGCTGAATCAACGGCCTCATTGGGACGCCCCTCCCGTGTCAGACGCCCGAAACGCCGGGATCGGCGGACGGCGGTGGGCGTCAGACGCGTTGGGCCAGCAGTTGGCCCGGCCACGTGTCCACGGTGAACGTCTCGACCGGCTCGAAGCCATTGCGGCGGTAGTAGTCGACCAGGCGGCCGTCGGAGCCCGCGTAGCAGTCGACCCTCAGCAGGCCGACGCCCGCGCGGCGGGCTTCCTCGCGGGCGTGGGCGAGCAGCGCCGCCCCCACGCCCCGGCCGGCGAACGAGCGGGACGTCACCAACCACGACACGTAGACCTCGGGCTCGCCCGCCGCGGTCACGTGGGAGGGCGCGGTGGACGTCAGGGTCATGCCGCCCGCCGGCACGCCGTCGACCTCGGCGATCCACGTCGTGCCCGAGCGGATCTTCGCGGTGATGCCCTCCACCCGCCGGGGCTGGGTCGAGAACGGCTCGCTCCCCCACTGGCCGGTCCGCCCGGCGGCGGCGAGCCAGGCCACCGCCTCGTCCAGCATGGCCATGATCACGGGCAGGTCGTCCAGGTCTCCACTGCGGATCTCCACGCGATCACGGTATCCGCGCGGACAACGGCATTTGCCAGACCGACAAGAGAGTTCTAGAGTTCTAGATGTGTCTCCTCCTGAAGTCGTCACCACGAGCGCGATGCGCGCACCCGACGCGGCCGGCCGCTTCGGCCGGTACGGCGGGCGCTACCTGCCGGAAGCCCTCATGCCCGCCGCCCAGGCGGTGGAGGCGGCGTTCCGCGAGGCGTGGTCCGACCCCGCCTTCCTGGCCGAGTACCGACGGCTGCTCGCCACCTACGTCGGCCGCCCGACCCCGCTGACGGAGTGCGAGCGGCTGTCCGAGGCGCTCGGCGTGCGCGTCCTGCTCAAGCGGGAAGACCTCGCGCACACCGGCTCACACAAGATCAACAACGTGCTGGGGCAGGCGTTGCTTGCCCGCCGCATGGGCCGCCGCAAGCTGATCGCCGAGACGGGCGCGGGCCAGCACGGCGTGGCCACCGCGACCGCCGCCGCGCTGCTCGGCCTCTCCTGCACCGTCTACATGGGACGGACCGACGTGCGGCGGCAGGAGCCGAACGTGTTCCGGATGGATTTGCTCGGCGCGGAGGTCGTGCCGGTCGAGTCCGCCAACGGCGTCGGCACGCTGAAGGAGGCGACCAACGCGGCGCTGCGGGCGTGGGTCTCCGAGACCGAGGACGCCCACTACTGCGTGGGTTCCGTGATGGGCCCGCACCCCTACCCGTGGATGGTGCGCGAGTTCCAGCGCGTCATCGGCGACGAGGCCCGCGCCCAGTGCGCCGAACGGCTGCCCGCCGCCGTGCCGGACGTCGTCGTCGCGTGCGTCGGCGGCGGGTCGAACGCGGCGGGGACGTTCGCCGGGTTCGCCGACACCCCCGCCCGCCTGGTCGGCGTGGAAGCGGCCGGGGGCAGCGCCGTCGACAAGGGCAAGCTCGGCGTCCTGCACGGGTTCATGTCGCACTTCCTCCAGGACGACGACAGCCAGGTCCTCGAAGCGCACTCCATCTCGGCGGGCCTCGACTACCCCGGCGTCGGCCCGGAGCACGTGCACCTCGCGTCGACCGGCCGCGCCCGGTACGCGAGCGTGACCGACGAGCAGGCCATGCGGGCGCTGCGGCTCGTGACCCGGACCGAGGGCATCCTCCCCGCGCTCGAATCGGCGCACGCGCTGGCGTGGGTCGTCGACGCCGCCGCGACCGGCGAGCTCGCGGCCGGGTCGACGGTGCTCGTCACGCTGTCCGGCCGCGGCGACAAGGACCTCCAGCAGATCAGGGAGCACCACCGATGAGCGTCGCCGCGGCCACGTTGGAAGAGCACCTCCGGTCCGCCCGCGCCGGCGGCGGCCGGCTGCTGATCCCGTACGTGATGGCGGGTGTCGTGCCGGACTGGCTGGACCTGGTGCGCGGCGCGGCGGAGGCCGGCGCGGACGCGGTCGAGATCGGGCTGCCGTTCTCCGACCCGATGCTCGACGGCCCGACCGTGCAGCACGCCGCCGCCCTCGCGTCCCGTCGCGGCGCACGGCCCCGGGCGCTGCTGGACGCGCTCGCCGGCCTCGACGTCGGCGTGCCGCTGATCGTGATGACCTACGCGAACGTGGCCCTGACGCTGACGCCGTCGCGCGGGGTCGGCGGGTTCGTCGACCACCTGGCGGCGGTCGGCGTGCGCGGCGTGATCGTGCCGGACCTGCCGCTGGAGGAGTCGGCGGAGTACCTGGCGTGCGCGGCGGGCGCCGATGTCGCCGCCGTGCTGCTGGCCGCGCCGTCGTGCGACGAGGACCGGTGCCGGGAGATCGCGCGGGCGTCGTCGGGGTTCGTGTACTGCATGAGTTCCATGCGCACCACCGGTGAACGCGCCGCGCTCGGCGCCTCGGCACGGGACACCGCCCGCCAGCTCAAGGGCGTGACCGACCTGCCCGTGGTGGCCGGGTTCGGCATCTCCACCGTCGACCAGGCGGTGGACGTCTGCGCGGACGCCGACGGCGTCGTGGTGGGCTCGGCGTTCATGCGCATGCTGCTCGACGGCGCTCCGGTCAGCGAGGTCGTGGACGCGGTGTCCGCGTTCCGGCGCGCGCTATCCTCCGTCGGGGGTTGAGAGTCGGGAGTTCCACTGTGGACCACGGGCGGCGGACCGGCCGCGAGTACGACACGCGCGTGCCCAAGTACCTGGCGATCTACCGGGTGCTGGCCGAGCGGATCGCCGACGGCCGGTACCCGGCGGACGCGCCGCTGCCCGCGCAGCGGGAGCTCGTCGAGGAGTTCGACGTCTCGCTGATGACCGTGCGGCAGGCCATCCAGGCGTTGGAGGCGGACGGTCTGCTGGAGACCCGGCACGGGGTGGGCACCTTCGTGCGGCGGCCCGCGTTCGCCTACGGCCTGACCGGGTTGCGGAGCCTGTCGCAGGACCTGGTCGAGCAGGGCATCGAGCTGCGGACCGAGGTCCTGGCGTCGGGTCTCGTCGTGCCGCCGGCGGACGTCAGCGCGCGCCTGGGCGTCCCGGCCGGTCGCGAGGTGCTCTCGGTGGAACGCCTGCGCAGCACCGACGCCGGGCCGCTGCTGCTCCAGACGTCGTACCTGCCGGCCGCCGTCGGGACGCGGATCGGCGTCGAGTCGCTGCACCACCAGTCGCTCTACCTGCTGCTGGCGGAGACCGGCACGCCCGTGCGGGAGGCGAGCGAGACCATCCAGGCGGTCGCGCTGACCGCCGAGCAGGCGCGGGCGCTGCGCTGTGAGCCGGGGTCGCCCGCGCTGCTCAGCTGCCGCCTCAGCCGGGGCGAGGACGGCGCGCCGCTCGTGGACGACCGCGCGCTGCTGGTCGGCGACGCCACCGTGATCACCGCCGACCGTGCCGCGACCGGCACGAACCTGGCCTACTCGGCCGACGCCGCCGTCAGGTCCGTCCCACCGCCTCCAGCCACGCCCGCCGGGCCGCGGCACGGGTGAACTCGCGGACGTGCAGCCCGGCGCGCAGCCACGCGACCGGGAAGTCGTCCCCGGTGTCGCGCACGGCCCGGCCGAACGCG
>NZ_JBHTLK010000330.1:0-5629 GCF_042678885.1 Saccharothrix hoggarensis | reverse complement strand
CCGCCCGCCGTCGCCGAGAGCGCCGCGCCGTGGGCCGACGACGTCCGGTCGCTGCTGGAACGGCGGGCGCGGGCCGTGCTGGAGCGCGACGAGACCGCGTTCACCGCCGACCTCGACCCGCTGGCCGACGCCGGGTTCCGGCAACGGCAGCGCGACCTGTTCCGCAACCTCGCCGCCGTGCCGTTGGCCGAGTGGGAGTACCGGCTGTCCGGCGAGACGGACGTCTCCTCGCTGGACCTGCCCGCCGCCGACGAGTCGTGGGCGCCGGACGTCCGGCTGGCCTACCGGCTGCGCGGTGTCGACGTCGAGGCCAGCACGCAGGGCATGGCGTACCTGTTCACCCGGCGCGGCGACCGCTGGTACCTGAACTCCGACACCGCGCTGGAGCCCCTGGGCAAGCGGACGTGGCGCGGGCCGTGGGACTTCGGGCCGTGCCACGTGCTCACCGGCTCCGGCGGGTTCGTGCTGAGCCACCCCGGCGGAGAGGCGCTGGCCGCACGGGTGCTGGCCGAGCTGGACGGCGCCGTGACCGCGGTGACGGAGGTGTGGGGCGAGGCGTGGGCGCGGCAGGTCGCCGTGCTGATCCCGGCGGGCCCGGACGAGATGCGCGCGCTGGTCGGCCCCGGTTTCGCCACCGGCGCGATCGCCGGCGTGGCGGTGGCCGACCGGGTGGACACCGAGAAGCACACGGCCCGCGGCCAACGGGTCGTGCTGAACCCGGACAGCGCGGGCGCGTTGTCGCCCCTGTCGCTGCGCGTGCTGCTCCGGCACGAGATCACGCACGTCGCCGCGCGCGGTGAGACGGTCGACGGCGCGCCGATGTGGCTGCTGGAGGGGTTCGCGGACTACGTGGGCTACCGGGGCAGCGACGTGCCGCCGCGCAAGGCCGCGCCGCTGCTCGCCGCGCAGCTGCGGGACGGCCCGCCGACCGCGCTGCCGTCCGACGACGCCTTCCGCGGTGACGGGATGGAGCTGGCCTACCAGCAGTCGTGGTCGCTGAACCTGCACCTGGCGTCACGGCTGGGCGAGCCGGGCCTGGTGGACCTGTACCGGCGGCTCGCGCGGGTTCGGGCGTCCGAAGTGGACGCCGTGCTGGTGGAGGTCACCGGCGAGGACACGGCGGCGCTGGTGCGCGGCTGGCAGGACTTCCTGCGGCGGGAGTTGGGCTGACAGCGCCGGCACGGGACGCCGGCAGGTCACGTAACGTGGGCGCGTGCGTCGGACCCTGTTGGTGACCAATGACTTCCCACCCCGGCCCGGTGGCATCCAGGCCTACCTGCACGCGTTGGCCGTGCGGCTGCCGGAGCTGGTGGTGTACGCGCCGTCGTGGGAGTCGCCGGCGGGCTCGCACCCGGAGTTCGACGCGGCGCAGCCGTTCGAGGTGGTGCGCCACCCCGGCACGTTGATGCTGCCGACGCCCGACGTGGTGCGGCGCGCGTCGGACATCCTGCGCGGAGCGCGCTGCGACGCCGTGTGGTTCGGCGCGGCGGCCCCGTTGGCGTTGATGACGTCACGGCTGCGCGCCGCCGGGGCCTCGCGCGTGCTGGCGTCGACGCACGGGCACGAGGTCGGGTGGTCCATGCTGCCGGGCGCGCGGCAGGCGTTGCGGCGCATCGGGTCCGACGTGGACGTGGTGACGTTCGTGAGCCGGTACACGCGGTCGCGGTTCGCGGCGGCGTTCGGGCCGATGGCGGCGCTGGAGCACCTGCCGTCCGGTGTGGACACCTCGGTGTACGCGCCGTCGCCCGCCGCGCGGGAGGAGGTCCGCGCCCGGTACGGGCTGGGCGACCGGCCGGTGGTGGTGTGCGTGTCCCGCCTCGTGCCGCGCAAGGGTCAGGACGTGCTGGTGCGGGCGTTGCCGGAGATCCGGCGGCGGGTGCCCGGCGCGGCGCTGCTCGTGGTGGGCGGCGGGCCGTACCGGGCGACGCTGGAACGGCTGGCCGCGTCGGTCGGGGTGTCCGAGCACGTGGTGCTGACCGGTTCCGTGCCGTGGGAGGAGCTGCCCGCGCACTACAACGCGGGTGACGTGTTCGCCATGCCGTGCCGCACGCGGGGCCGCGGGCTGGACGTCGAGGGGCTCGGGATCGTCTACCTGGAGGCGTCGGCCACCGGGCTGCCGGTCGTCGCGGGACGGTCGGGCGGCGCGCCGGAGACCGTGCGCGACGGCGTGACCGGGCGCGTGGTGGACGGCCGTGACGTCACGGAGGTCGCGGGCGCCGTGGCCGGCCTGCTGGCCGACCCGGAGACCGCCGCCAAGATGGGCGCGGCCGGCCGCGAGTGGGTCACCGACCACTGGCGCTGGGACGACCTGGCCGACCGGCTGGTCGCGTTGATCGACGGCTGATCAGCGGCCGTCCCCGGGCGTGCCGGCCAGGGCGTCCACGAGGGCGGCCAGCTCGGCGCGCGCCGAGCGCTCGGTGACGCGGAGGCCGAGCCTCGTGGTGAGGGCCACGGCCTGGGTCGCCAGGGCCTTCGCCTCCGCCGGCTGGCCCAGGAGCCGGCGCACGCCCGCCAGGCCGACCAGTGCCCGCGCCTCGCCCGGCAGGTAGCCGATGCGGCGCGCCTTCGTGAGCGCCTGCTGGAACTGCTCGTCGGCGGTCCGCAGCGAGCCGAGGCCCCGGTTCGCGGACGCCATCACCACCAGCACGTTCGTGGTGATCCGCTGGTCGCCGTCCTCGCGCAGCTCGGCCAGCGCCGCGTCCGCCAGCTCCAGCGCCTCGGCGTGCTCGCCGAGGTCCAGCCGGACCGACGCGATGCTCTCCAGCACGCGTGCCGTCGCCTCCCGGAAACCGGCCTCGGTCGACAGGCGCAACGCCTCCGCCAGGTGCGACAGCGCGCGCTGCGGTTCGCCCATGTGCTGCGACGCCACACCGAGCAGCGTCAACGCGGTGATCTCGCTGCCGCGCAACCCGTGCTCCACGCTGATCGCCAACGCCTCGCCGAGCAGGTCCACCGCCTCGGCCAGCTCGCCCGTCTCGATCGCCAGCACGCCCAACCCGGTCAGCACGCCCGCCTCGCCCGACCGCGGCCCGCCCGACTCGCGCTGCAGCGCCAAGCACGTCTCCAGGTCGTTGCGCGCCGACGCCAGGTCGCCCGACTCCAGCCGCACCACGCCGAGGTTGCCGCGCACGCCGGCCTCCGACGCCAGGTCGCCCGACAGCCGGTGCAGCTCCACGGCCCGCGTGTAGTGCGCGATGGACGTGGCGAAGTCGCCGAGCCGCCAGTGCAGCGTGCCGAGGTTCTGGTGCATCGCCGCCTCGCCCGCGACGTCGCGCTGCTCGTGCGCCGCGTCCAGGCCGTACCGGGCGGTCGACAGCCACTCGGTGACGTGCTTGCCGATCCACAGGTACCCGCGCAGGCCGTCCGCCAGCAGCCACGACACCGCCGCCGGCCCGCGCTCGGCCGCCGACCGGATCGCCGCGGTGAGGTTCGCCCGCTCCGCGTCCGGCCACGCCCGCGCCTGCGCGGCCGTCTCGATCCGGGGCAGCCGCACCGCGCGGCCCACCTTCGCGGGCAGCCGCATCAGGTCCGGGTACAGCAGCTCGGCGCAGTGGTCCACGGCCCGCACGTAGAACTCCAGCAGCCGGACCCGCGCCGCGCCCACCTGCTCGGGCGACTCCAGGTCCGCCACCCCGGCGGCGAACCGGGCCAGCTCGTCGTGGAAGGCGTACCGGCCGCCGGCGGACCGCACCAGCCGTGCCGCCGCGAGCTGGTCGAGCAGCGCGGCGGCCTCCGGCACGGGCAGGTCGGCCGCGTTCGCCGCCGCCTCGGTGGTGAAGTCCGGCCCCGGCACCACGCTCAGCAGCCCGAACAGCCGGCGCGCGCCCGGCGTGAGGGCGGCGTGCGCGAGGTCCAGCGGACGGCGGTCGCCCAGCCGTTCGAGGTACCGCGCCACCGGGCCGTTGCCGACCGACGCGGCAGCGATGCCCAGCGTCAGAGGCAGGTGGCCGCACCGCCGCGCCAGCTCCTCCGCCGCCGGCCCGGTCCGCCGCAGCACGGCCAGCGACTCGGCCGGCTCCAGCACGTCCAGCTTCACCCGGCGGGCGCCGTCGACGGCGATCAGGCCGCGCAGGTCGTCCCGGCTGGTCACCACCACCGGGCAGCTCGCCGCGCCCGGCAGCAGCGGCCGGACCTGGTCCGGCGCGGCGGCGTTGTCGAGCACCAGCAGCATCCGCCGTCCCGTGAGGAGGGAGCGGAACAGGGTGCTCTGCTCGTCCACGTCCACGGGGATCTGCTCCGGCGGCACGCCCAGCGCCCGCAGGAACCGGGTCAGCACCTCCACCACCGGCGTCGCCGGCCCGAGCGCGTACCCGCGCAGGTCCACGTACAGCCGTCCGTCCGGGAACCGGTCCCGCAGCCGGTGCGCCACGTGCACCGCCAACGCCGTCTTGCCCACGCCCGGAACGCCGGTCAGCGCCACGATCGGCACGGCGGTGCGCGGCCCGTCCGGCGCGATCAGGCGGGAGATCCGGTCCACCAGCTCGTCGCGGCCGACGAAACCCGGCACGTCCGGCGGCAGCTGGTCCGGCACGTCGGGGTCGGCGCGGTCGGCGGGCGCGGCCAGGCTCGGGTCGCCGACCAGGATCGCCTGGTGCAGCTCGCGCAGCGCCGGGCCCGGCTCGATGCCCAGCTGCTCGTCCAGCATCCGGGCGACCAGCCGGAACGCCTCCAGCGCCTCGGCCTGGCGGCTGCCCCGGTACAGCGCCACCATCAGCTGCGCCCAGAACCGCTCGCGCAGCGGGTGGTCCGCGGTGAGCGACCGCAGCACGGGCACCAGCCGCTCGTGGTTGCCCAGGGCCAGCTCGACGTCGTTGCGCTCCTCGTGCACCACCAGGAGCCGTTCGGCGAGCCTCGGCACCTCGTCGTCCCGCAACGTGTCCGACGGGACGTCCGACAGCGCCGGGCCGCGCCATAGGCTCAGCGCGTCCGAGTAGAGGGCGGCGGCGTCCGCCAGGTGCCCCGACTGCGCGGCCTGCCGCGCTAAGCCGGCCGTGGTCGTGAACCGGTGCACGTCCACCTGCTCCGGCGGCACGACCAGCCGGTAACCGTCCGAAGTGGTCCGGATCAGCGACGGGTCGCCCAGGAGTTGCCGCAGCCGCATCACGTAGGTCTGCAACGTGCCCCGGGTGCGCGCGGGAGGGTCGCCGCCCCACAGGAACGACACCAGTTCGCCAATTGAGACGACCCGGCCGGCGCGCAGCGACAGCGCGGCCAGCAACGCCCGGTGCTTGCCCGCCCGAACCGACACCGGCTGACCCTGTATGCGCACTTCAAGGGGGCCGAGAAGGCCGAACCACGGCCCAGCGCCCATCCGATCGCGTCCCCTCGTTCCGCCTCCCCCGTGCACAGCCTAGGACGGCCGCTGACGGGACGAGTCATCACGGCGTCAGCGATACGACAGCGCGCTCCGGCACTCTTGAGTCGTCCCGGTTGGGGGACCGGGACAACAAAACTTCTCGGGTCCGCGCAAGCGGATACGCGATCACTGGGGGTCGGGTGGCCCGCACCGAAGTCTTCGGTGCGGGCCACCCGTCTTAGTACCGGCCCGAACTCCGCCAGAGACCGAGCCACGACCCGCGAGGCCGCGTCGGTCGTTCGCGACTCATTTCGTGGCGATCACGCTTTTCGA
>NZ_JBHTLK010000329.1:0-5695 GCF_042678885.1 Saccharothrix hoggarensis | reverse complement strand
CCGAACGGGCCGCGCACCTGCTGCTCGACGTCGGGCTCGTCGCCGCACTGCTGCTCGCCGCCGGCCGGGTCGCCGACCCGATCGCCCCGGACGCCTTCGTGCTCCGCGACGTCCTCGGCCTCGGCGGCCTGGCGGCGCTCGGCGCGGTGCTCTTCGGCGCACGCGCCGCCTGGGCCCCGCCGGTCGGCTGGGCCGGCGTCACGCTCGTCGTCCCACCCACCGGCGACCACTGGCTCACCCGCCTGCTGACGTGGCCGGTGCAGCCGACCGGCACCACCTCCGCCACCACCACCGCGGTCGTGCTCGGCTGCGCCGGCCTGCTCGCCTACAGCTGGTTCGGCTGCCGCCGCTAGACGCCCATCGGGTGCCAGACCGTCTTCGTCTCCAGGAACGCCCGCAGGCGGGCCAGGTCGGGTTCGCGGGTGAAGTCCTCGGCCGGACGCGCCCGCAGCACGCGCTTCACCGTGCCCGCCGCCGCCCGCTCCAGGTCCGCCCGCGCGGCCTCCGGCGCACCGGTCAGGTCCAGCGCGTTCACGTCCGCGTGCGACGCCAGCCACGGCGCGATCTCCGCCGTCCGCCCGGTCAGCACGTTCACCACGCCACCCGGCAGGTCGGACGTCGCCAGCACCTCCGACAGCGTCACGGCGGGCAGCGGCCGGTCCTGCGAGCCGACGACCACGGCGGTGTTGCCGGTCGCGATCACCGGCGCCACCACGCTGATCAGCCCCAGCAGCGACGACTGCTGCGGCGCGAGCACCGCGACCACGCCCGTCGGCTCCGGCGTCGAGAACGAGAAGTACGGCCCGGCCACGGGGTTCGCCCCGCCCAGCACCGTGGCGACCTTGTCGGTCCAGCCCGCGTACCAGACCCAGCGGTCGATCGCCGCGTCCACGAGCGACTGCGCCTTCTTCGCCGCGACGCCCTCGCAGGCGGCGACCTCGGCGGCGAACTGCTCCCGCCGGCCCTCCAGCACCTCGGCCACCCGGTACAGCACCTGGCCGCGGTTGTACGCCGTCGCGCCCGACCAGCCCGGGAACGCCTTGCGCGCCGCCGCCACCGCGTCGCGGGCGTCCTTGCGCGAGCCCTGCGCGGCGTTGGCGAGGAACGCGCCCTTGGCGTCCACCACCGGGTACGACCGGCCGGACTCCGAGCGCGGGAACGCGCCGCCGATGTAGAGCTTGTACGTCTTCGCGACCGCGATCCGGTTCTCAGACATCGAGGTAGGCCTCCAGCCCGGTGCGGCCGCCCTCGCGGCCGAAGCCCGACTCCTGGTAGCCGCCGAACGGGGCGGTCGGGTCGAAGCGGTTGAACGTGTTGGCCCACACCACGCCGGCGCGCATCTTCTGCGCGGCCCACAGGATGCGGGACCCCTTCTCGGTCCAGATGCCCGCGGACAGCCCGTACGGCGTGTTGTTCGCCTTGGCCACGGCCTCGTCCGGCGTGCGGAACGTCAGCACCGACAGCACCGGCCCGAAGATCTCCTCGCGGGCGATCCGCATCGCCTGCGACACGTTGGAGAACACGGTCGGCGCGAAGTAGAAACCCTTGTCGGGCAACGGGCACGCGGACGTCCAGCGCTCCGCGCCCTCGGCGTCGCCGGACTCGACCAGCTGCTGGATCTTCGTCAGCTGCTCGCGCGAGTTGATCGCGCCGACGTCGGTGTTCTTGTCCAGCGGGTCGCCGACGCGCAGCGTGGAGATCCGCACGCGCAGCTTCTCCAGCAGCTCCTCGGCCACGGACTCCTGCACCAGCAGGCGGGAACCCGCGCAGCACACGTGGCCCTGGTTGAAGAAGATGCCGTTGACGATGCCCTCGACGGCCTGGTCGAGCGGCGCGTCGTCGAACACGATGTTCGCGGCCTTGCCGCCGAGTTCCAGGGTGAGCTTGCGGCCGGTGCCGGCGAGCTGCCGCTGGATGAGCTTGCCGACCTCGGTCGACCCGGTGAACGCGACCTTGTCGACGTCGGGGTGCGACGTGACGGCGGCGCCGACGTCACCCGCTCCGGGGAGGATGTTCACCACACCGGGCGGCAGGTCGGCCTGCTGGATGATCTCCGCGAGCACCAGCGCGGTCAGCGGCGTCGTCTCGGCGGGCTTCAGCACCACCGTGTTGCCGCACGCCAGCGCCGGCGCGATCTTCCACGCCGCCATCAGCAGCGGGAAGTTCCACGGGATCACCTGGCCGGCGACGCCCAGCGGCCTCGGGTCGGGCCCGTAGCCCGCGTAACCGAGCTTGTCGGCCCACCCCGCGTGGTAGAAGAAGTGCGCGGCGGCCGTGGGCACGTCCACGTCGCGCGACTCCTTGATGGGCTTGCCGTTGTCCAGCGACTCCAGCACCGCGAGCTCCCGCCCGCGCTCCTGGATCAGCCGCGCGATCCGGAAGATGTACTTGGCGCGCTCCGAGCCGGGCATCCTGCCCCAGACCCGGTCGTAGGCGCGGCGCGCGGCCTTCACGGCCTTGTCCACGTCCGCCGGCGCGGCCGTGCTGACCTCGGCCAGCACCTCCTCCGTGCCGGGGTTGACGGTCTTCAGCGGCTCACCGGCGCCCTCGACGAACTGGCCGTCGACGAACATCCGGTAGGTCGGCTTGAGGTTCGCGATGTCCCGCGACTCGGGCGCGGGCGCGTATTCCCACATGGTCAGTCCACCGTCACGTAATCGGGGCCGCTGTAGTGGCCCTCCAACTGGGTGCGCCGCTGCATCAGCAGGTCGTTGAGCAGCGTGGAGGCGCCGAACCGGAACAGGTCCGCGGTCAGCCACTCGGGCCCGGCCACCTCGTTCACCGCGACCAGGTACTTGATCGCGTCCTTGGTGGTGCGGATGCCGCCGGCCGGCTTCACGCCTCGTCTCTCACCCGTCTGGGTGTGCCAGTCGCGGACGGCCTGCAGCATCACGTGCGTGACGGGCAGCGTCGCGGCGGGCGACACCTTGCCGGTGGAGGTCTTGATGAAGTCGCCGCCCGCGAGCAGGCCGAGCCAGGACGCGCGGCGCACGTTGTCGTAGGTCGCCAGCTCGCCGGTCTCCAGGATGACCTTGAGGTGCGCGTCCCCGCAGGCGTGCTTGACCTGCACGATCTCGTCGAACACCTGCCCGTAGCGGCCGGACAGGAACGCGCCGCGGTCGATCACCATGTCGATCTCGGTGGCGCCCGCGTCCACCGCGAACGCGGTGTCCTCCAGCTTCACCTTCAGGCTGGACCGGCCGGACGGGAACGCGGTGGCGACGCTGGCCACGTTGATGCCGGTGCCCTGGAGCTCCTTGACCGCCGTCTCCACCATGTCGGGGTACACGCAGACGGCGGCGACCTTCGGCACGTCGGGGCGCTCCGGGTCGGGCCGGCGGGCCTTCGCCGCCAGCGACCGCACCTTGCCGTGCGTGTCCGCGCCTTCCAGCGTGGTCAGGTCGACCATGCTGATCGCGGTGTCGATGGCCCACATCTTGCCGGCCTTCTTGATGCTGCGGGTGCCCAGACCGGCCGCGCGCTGTTCGACGCCGACCTGGTCCACACCGGGCAGTCCGTGCAGGAACCGGCGCAGCGACGCGTCGTCGCGGACGGCGTCCGCGAGCGCCGGGGGCAGCGACGGCGATGTCGATGGAGCAGCCATGTCGCCGAGTCTAGGCGGAGTGGGACGGGCGTCCTAGTTGAGTCGGCGCGGGGGTGCGGCCGTTCGTCGGCGGGGCGTTCGGCCACCCGCGCGAGGTGAGCGCGAGGGTGAGCGAAGCGTGAGCGGCGGCTAGTTGCATCCACCCCATCGGCAACCGAAGGGGGCACCACGTGTCAGGACGGTTAACCAGAGTGCTGTTGGCGGCGCTGCTCGGCGTCGCGGCGTTCGCGGGGGCGGCGGAGGCGGCGGCGCAGCCGGCCAAGCCCGCCGACGACCAGTCGGCGCAAGTTCAGCCGGGGCAGGTCCAGTCGGGGCAGGTCCGGCCGGGGCAGCAGGAGCGGGAGCTGAGCGGCCTCGCCATCATCAGCCAGGCGCCCGAGGCCAACGGCAAGTGCCTCGACGTCTACAACGCGGGCGGCGGTCCGCAGATCCAGATGTGGTGGTGCAACGGCTGGAACAACCAGGACTGGGACATCGCCACCGGCCCCCACGGCTACTGGCGGCTGCGCCCGTACTCGAACCTGAACATGTGCCTCGACGCGTACAAGGGCCGGGGCGTGCAGGTCGTCCAGTACCGCTGTGACTCGACCAGGACCCAGGAGTTCACGCGCGAGGCCTACCAGGGCGCCTACCGGTACCGCTCGCTGAGCAGCCCGAGCCTGTGCCTGGACATCTACGACCACGGCCGGGGCACCACCGTGCAGATGTGGGACTGCCGGGACGTCCAGCACCAGTACTTCTACTGGCAGGGGCAGTAGCCGTCAGCGGCGGCGCAGCGGTGCCGTGACCTCGTCGTCCTCGGCGAGGCGGGGCGCGCGCTGCGCCGCCGTGCCCACGTGCAGCGGTTCGGTGACGTCGTCGACCACGACCGCCGAGGGCGCGTACCGGGCCGCCGTGCCGGTGCGCTTCAGCTTCTGCCACGGCAGCCGCGCGCCGGCGATGGCGGTGATCACGGACTGGATCACGACGAGGTACATGAGCTGCCGGTACACGACCGGCTGGAGGGCCACGGCCCACAGCGGGCGCAGGCTCTCCCGGTCCAGCCGGAACGCGATCACGGCGGGCACCAGCTGCAGGACCAGGAACCCGAGCCACGCCGCCGCGCCGCGCACCGGGTCGGTGAACAGGCTGAGCACGGCGAACACGTCGATCACGGGCGCCAGCACGGGCAGCACGACCTGGTACAGCGCGAGGTACGGCAGCCCGCGCCGGCCCAGCCGACCGCCCAGGCCGCGTTCCCGCACCGCGCCGCGGTGCTTCCACATCGCCTGCAACGTGCCGTAGCACCAGCGGTAGCGCTGGCGCCACAGCTGGCCGAGCGTGGCGGGCGCCTCGGTCCACGCGCGGGCCGACTCGCGGTACGTGACCGCCCAGCCCGCCCGCTCCAACGCCATCGTGAGATCGGTGTCCTCGGCCAGCGTGTCCTCCGGCACGCCCCCGACCTGCCGCAACGCGCTCAACCGGAACCCGCCGACGGCGCCGGGCACGGTCGGCATGCACTCCATGACGTCGTACATGCGCCGGTCGAGGTTGAACCCGATCACGTACTCGATGTGCTGCCAGCGGCCGAGCAGGCCGTCCCGGTTGCCGACCTTCGCGTTGCCCGACACCGCGCCCACGTCCGGGTCGGCGAACGGCTCGACCAGCTCGGCGACGGTGTCCGGCTCCAGCACCGTGTCGCCGTCCACCATCACCACGAGCTCGGTGCGGCAGTGCGCCAGGCCCGTGTTCAACGCGGCGGCCTTGCCCGCGTTGGCCTGCCGGATCAGCGTCACGCCGGGCAGGCCGAGGGACCGGACGACCTCGCTGGTGCGGTCGGTCGACCCGTCGTCCACCACGATCACCCGCACGTCCGCGGTGCTCGCCAGGATGGTGCGCAGGGTCGCCTCGATGCCCGCTTCCTCGTTGTACGCGGGCACGAGCACGGTCACGGGTTGGCGCGGCAGCCGCCGCGCGTGCCGGCCGACCCGCCGGGCCCGGCGCGCGTGGATGCCAGTGGTGCCGAGGGGCAGCGCGGCCCGCAGCAGCGCCACCACGCTGGAGACGACGACCAGCCACGTCATCAGCTCGGTGGTCGCGGCGGCGGCGCCG
>NZ_JBHTLK010000328.1:0-5697 GCF_042678885.1 Saccharothrix hoggarensis | reverse complement strand
GGCGTCGGTTCCGGCGTCGGCGGCCGAGGTGACGCCGGTGCTGGACGCCGTGCGGCTGCTCGGCCACGCCGCCCAGGCGGCCCGCTCCGACCCGTCCGCGCCACCGCGTCCCGACCAGTTCGTGTACGCGCGCAGCGTCGGGCAGGGCGCGCCGGACCGGGAGGTCTGGAAGTCGGTCGACGGCACCCGCGACGGGCTGCTGCACAACCACGACGGCGGGCCGGTGGTCCTGCCCGGGTGCCTGAACGGGCGGTCCGTCGTGGTCAGGGGCACTGAGCCGGTGCCCGGTCCGACCCAGCCGTGCCGGCCGGCGCCGGGCTACCTGGCCGACCTGCCGACCGACGTGGACGGGATGCTCGCCCACCTCGACGCGAACGCGAGCGGCGGCGAGGAGCGCAGCGTCAACGCGCGCGGCAAGGACGTGCCGGCGCTGGTCAACGAGGTGATGCTGCCGCCGCTGAGCCGGGCGGCGCTGTACGAGGCGGCGGCCCGCGTGCCGGGGCTGTCCGTGGTGCCGGACGCGCGCGACGGGTCCGGCCGGCCGGGGGTCGGCATCACCTGGCCCGTGCCGCCGGGGTCGAGCCCGGAGGCGCGGCCGGTGGTGCTGGTGTTCGACCCCGAGACCTACGAACTGCTCGGATCGGACTTCCACGCCATCACCGAACTGGCCGTCGTGGACGCCGCCGGGCAGCGTCCCTGACGGCCGGGGTGGGGCCGGTACGGGGGAGGCGCTGCCGGTCCCACCCGACTACGGTTGGTCACGTGGACCCGCGTGACGACGACGATGACGATGACGACGACTTCGACCCCGCCGACGGGGCCGGCTTCGACGAGGACGGGTTCGACGACGACGACGAGGAAGACGAGGACGACCTGTTCGGCGTCACCTCCGAGCCGCGCACCATCTGCCACCTGTGCGGCGGCGCCGGGTTCATCGCCAACCCGACGTCGGCCGTGATCGGCGGCCAGCCGCGCACCGTGGACAACGGCCGGGAGTGCCCGCACTGCCTGGGCGCGCGCAAGTTCCCGAACCTCGTCCCCCCGCTCTGACGCGACGGCCCCACGGGGTCAGCGGTTCGGCGTGGACGCGGCCGACGCACGCGCGGCCGCCACCGCCTCCGCCTCGCGGAACGCCCGCGGCGACAGGCCCAGCCACGCCACGACCAGCGCGGCGACCTGGATCAGCGCCGCCATCACCCACACCGCGCGCAGCCCGAACCCGGCCGCCACGAACCCGCCGGCCAGCGCGCCCAGCGGCGTCAGGCCCCACGCGAGCGCCCGGTGGCTGGTCAGCACCCGGCCCAGCAGGCCGGTCGGGGTGAACCGCTGCCGGCTCGACTGCGAGCACACGTTCCACACCATCACGATCGCCGACTGCGCGAACACGACCAGCCCGATCGCCCACGCCCACGGCGGCAGCACGGCGACCAGCACCTCCGTCACCACCATCCCGACCTGCGCGATCCGCATCGACCACGCGTAGCCGATCCGGCCGACGACCCGGCTCACCAGGAACGACGACGCCACCCAGCCGGCCGCCATGCACGTCAGCAGCACGCCGTAGCCGACCGGCCCGAGGTGCAGGACCTGCGTCGCGTACAGCACGAACATGGACATCACCCCGCTCGCCGCGAACGACCCGAGCGCCACCGCCACCGTGATCGACAGCAGCAGCCGGGTGGCGACGAGGAACCGCAGGCCGTCCGCGATGTCCCGCAACGGGTGCTTGCCCGACGGCGTCCCCGGCGCCGAGCGCAGGCCCAGCACGACGAGCGACGCCACCAGCGCGGAGGCCGCGGCGACCCACGCGGGCGTGCCGAGGCCGAACCCGACCAGCAGACCGGCCGCGGGCGGCACCACGAACTGCACCGCGCCCCGGTCGATGAGGATCAGCCGGGTGTTGGCGGCGGCCAGCCGGTGCGGCTCGACGACCTCGGGCACCACCGCGCCGGTCGCGCCGTCGCCGAGCACCTGCGCCGACGTCACCACGAACGCCACCACCAGCAGCAGCGGCAGGGTCACCGCGTCGGTCAGCCCCGCCACGGCGAGGGTGAGCGCCGCGCCCGCCTGCACCGCGTACGCCCACGTCAGCACGGTGCTGCGGCGCACCCGGTCGATCAGCACCCCCGCGAACAGCGAGAACAGCAGCCACGGCGCCTGACCCACCACGTTGACCAGCGACACCTGCCGCGGGTCCGTCGTGATCGTCACCGCGACCAGCGGCAACGTGGTCAGCATCAGCCCTTCGGCCACCGAACCGGACACCGCGACGGCCTGGAGCCGCACCCACCCCCTGGACATGGTCCACACCCTGCCAACCCCGCCCGCCGGACGCCGTCGATTTAGCGACGGGTGAAAGCCGGCCGGACGGGACGTGAGGGCCGCCACCCGCCGCGCCAGGTGAGGTCCGGACCACAGCCCGGGGGAAGTACCCTGACCGGTCGTGGGGGTCGTCCTTTCCGAAGCCGAGTGGACCGCGCGACGCGACGCGCACGTGGCCCGCGTGCGCCGGTGGACCGGCCCGCACCACGAGCGCAAGGCCGCCGGGCTCAAGCACCCCGTGCTGGACTTCCTGTTCTCGTACTACTCGCACCGCCCGTCGAGGCTGGAGCGCTGGCACCCCGGACCCGGCGTCGTGCTGGCGGGCGACTCGGCGCGCGCCTACCTCAAGTGGCCCGCCTACCGGCGCGTCGACGACGGCGTGACGCTCGACGTCGAGGCGTTCGCGCGGGACCGGGCGAACACGATCGGGTTCGCGAACCGGCTGCTCACCGCCACCGCGGGCCGCTCGCCCAGGCTCGGCTGCTTCGGCCTGCACGAGTGGGCGATGGTGTACCGGCAGCGCCCCGACCAGGTGCGGCACGACGCGTGGCCGCTGCGGCTGGGCAGCGCGGGCACCGACCGGGTGGTCGAGTCGCAGCGCGTGCAGTGCGGCCACTTCGACGCGTTCCGCTTCTTCACCCCCGAGGCACGGCCGCGCAACGCGCTGCAGCCGACCCGGGAGACCCAGGCCGACCTGGAGCAGCCGGGATGCCTGCACGCCAACATGGACCTGTTCAAGTGGGCCTACAAGCTGGACCCGGCGACGCCGTCCGAGCTCGTCGCGGACTGCTTCGAGCTGGCGCTGCGGATTCGCGAACTCGACATGCGCGCGAGCCCCTACGACCTGACCGCGCTCGGCTACCGGCCCGTGGCGATCGAGACGGCGGAGGGCCGGGCCGAGTACGTTCGGCGGCAGAGCGCGTTCGCCGAGGCCGCCGCACCGCTGAGAACCAGGCTGATCGACCTGACCCGGGTGCTGGCCGAGGGCCTCGTCACCACCGCGTGACCCGCGGAGACTTCACCTGTTCCGCGAATGTCACCTGTTAGCGTGATATCGGTCGGGATTCGCCAGCTGTAGCCGGACGCTGAGAGGGAAGACGATGTCTCGACACCGCGCGCTGCGGACGAAGGTGCGGCGCGGCATCGCGACGTGGCCGGTCGCCATCGTCGGCCTGGTGGCCCTGCTCGTGCTCGGCTGGCTCGGCTGGAGCTGGGTCGGCGGCATCGTGGAGCGCCGGGCCGCGGCGCAGGCGGGCGACTGCAACGAGGGCGACGCGCTGCTGCGGGTGTCCGCGACGCCCAGCGTCGCCGAGGCGGTCAAGCAGGTGGCCGAGGCGTGGAGCCTGGAGCGGCCCGTCGTCTACGACCACTGCATCCAGGTCGAGGTCCAGTCGATCGACTCCGAGGTCGTGCTCCAGGGCCTCACCCAAGGCTGGGACGAGGCCGAGCTCGGCGCCCGCCCGCACGCCTGGGTCACCGACTCGACGCTGTGGGCGAACCGGCTCGCCGCGCAGAACGCCGGCCTGCTCGGCGCGGCGCCCGAGTCGATCGCGACGAGCCCCGTGCTGCTCGCCCTGCACCAGGAGCCCGCGCGGGCCGTGGAGTCGGGCGCCGGGTTCCGCTGGACCGACCTGCCCGACCTGCCCGGCGCGGCGGACGGCTGGGGCCGCTTCGGGCGGCCCGAGTGGGGCCGGTTCACCGTCGCCCTGCCCGACCCGGCGACGAACGCGGCCACCGCGATGGCCGTGCAGTCGGCGCTGGCCGGCGCGAGCCCCGACGGCAAGGGCCCGGTGACGACGGAGATGCTGGCGCTCGACCCGGTGAAGGTGACGCTCGGCAAGCTCGCGGCGTCCGGCCCGGAGCAGGCGCCCATCGGCACGTGGGAGGCGCTGACCCTCCTCGGCGCCGACACCGCCGTGAACGCGGCCGGGTTCAGCGCGGTCCCCGTGTTCGAGGTGGACCTGTACCGGCACAACCTCGGCAAGGACACCGGAACCCCGCCCGCGCAACCGCTCTACGGCGTCCCCGCGGGCGGTCCGACGCCGGTCGCCGACTTCCCGTTCGTGCCGCTGGCCGGCGACTGGGTCGGCGAGGCGCAGGTGCGGGCGTCGCAGGCGTTCCGCGAGTTCCTGCACGAGCCCGACCAGCGCCAGACGCTGTCCGTCGCGGGCCTGCGGGTCGAGGGCACCACCGAGCGGCCCAAGCCGTCGCCCGGCATCCGCTGGGCCGCCGTCACCGACCAGCTCGCGCCCGCCGACGCGAACACCACGCAGCAGATCTCGGCCGCGTGGGCGACCGCCGACGACGGCCAGGTCGTCACCATCCTGGTGGACACGTCGAAGTCGATGGAGGAGCACGGCGGCGACGGCCGCAGCCGGATGGAGTGGGTGAAGCAGGCGCTGTCCGGGCAGGTCAACCGGTCGGTGTCGGGGTCGCTGGGGCTGTGGGAGTTCTCCCGCGAGCTGGACGGCGACAAGCCGTACCGGCAGGTCGTCCCCACCGGCCCGGTCGCCGAGCAGCGGCAGGCCCTGCTGGACGGCGTGTCGAACCTGGAACCGCGCAGCGCCACCCAGCTCTACACCAGCCTGCTCGCGCTGTACGAGCGGGCGCTGGCCGACTACCAGGACGGCAAGCGCAACCGGATCGTGGTGCTCACCGACGGCGTCAACGACGGCGGGATCGACTACGAGGAGCTGAAGTCGCGGCTCGCGGCGCTCAAGCAGCCCGGCAAGGACATCGTGGTCAGCGTGATCGCGCTCGGCCCCGACCCGGAGCGCGACACCCTGTCCGAGCTGGCCCGCTCCACCGGCGGCACGCTGTCGGTGGTGGAGGACGGCCGCGGCGTCGACGCGGCGCTCGGCCAGCTCTTGTCGGAGTAGCCGCGGGAGGTCACCGCCGGTAGACGGCCGCCATGTCGGTGAGCCGGGCGACGACGCGGTCGCGCAGCTCGGGCGGCTCCAGCACCTCGGCGTCCGGGCCGAGCCGCAGCAGGTCGACCAGCGCGTGGTCCAGCGACTCGACCGGCACCGACACCGTCGTCCACTCCCCCGCGGGCTCGACGTCCCGCAGTTCCCGCGCCGCGACCAGGCTGAGCAGCGCCCGCGCGTCCCGGAGCCCGGCGGGCGTCAACCGGACCGTCACCCGCATCGGGTACGTCCACTCCT
Organism: Saccharothrix hoggarensis; assembly: GCF_042678885.1. GTDB lineage: Bacteria > Actinomycetota > Actinomycetes > Mycobacteriales > Pseudonocardiaceae > Actinosynnema > Actinosynnema hoggarensis. Next base: position 211 of record NZ_JBHTLK010000328.1, on the reverse strand, counting down.
CGAACCGCCGGGTCCAGCCCGCCCAGTACCCGGCCAGGTCGAACCCCTCGGGTCGCTCGAACGGCTCGTCCGTCGCGGTCACCTCCACCACCCGCGACACCCGGTAGGTGCGCAGGTCGCCGTCGACGGGGTCGTCGTCCGCCCGGCCGCCGGCCGCGGCAAAGCCGTCCGCGCGGCTGCCGCCTACACCGCTGCCGCCCGCACCGTTGCC
>NZ_JBHTLK010000327.1:0-5759 GCF_042678885.1 Saccharothrix hoggarensis | reverse complement strand
GGCGGGCGACGGCGGTCGCGGTGGCGGGCGACCGGGTGGCGGTGGCGCTGTCCGATCCCCCGTCGGTGGCCCTGTACCCGGTGGACGCGGCGGGAGACCCGCGGGTGGTGCCGCTGCCGGGTGCGGCGGAGCGGCTGGTCGCGGTCGGCGACGAGGTGGAGGCCGTGGTGCCCGCCGGTGTCGTGGTGACCGTGCGGGCGGACGGGACGACGTCGGAGCGGCGCGTGTACGGCGGCACGGTGGACGTGGCGCGGGTCGACGGCCGCACGTTGGTGGCGCGGCGCGACGCCCGGCAGGTGAGCGTGGGCGACCACGTGGTGCGCAGCATCTCCAGCCCGGACCGGGTGGTCGCGGTGGGTGACGCCGCGGTGGTGCTGGACCGGCCGCGCAGCGCCGTGTTCGACCTCGACCCGGCGGCGGACGGTCCCGGCGCGGGGCTGCGCGCGGGCGAGGGCGCGACGAACGCGGTGGCCGACCGGTTCGGCCGGGTGTTCGTGGTGGACACGCGCGGCGGCGAGCTGATGGCGTTCTCGACCGGCCCGCTGATCATGCGGTTGCGGTACCCGCTGCCGGGCGCGCCGTACGGGATGGCCTACGACGAGGCGCGCGACCTGCTGTGGATCACGCTCACCGAGCGGAACGAGGTCGTGGCGTTCGACGTCTCCGGCGGGGAGCCGGTGGAGCGGCACCGGTACGCCGCGGTCCGGCAGCCGGACTCGGTGGCGGTGGATCCAGGCAGCGGGCGCGTGTTCGTCGCGTCCGGGGACGGCCGAGGGATGCAGGTGATCGGATGACGGGCGAAGGGGTGGTCGACGGGGACTGGGAGTACCGGCCGCTGCGGTTGCCGGCCGGTGTCTCCCGTCGCACGGCGACGACGCAGCTGACGATCCACGCGGAGTTCGCCGGGTGGGAGCTGTCGCGGACCCTGCTGTTCGGGGACGGGTCGCGCAAGGTGTGGCTGCGGCGGAAGCGGACGGCCGCCGTGGTCCCCGGTGTGATCACCTAAGGGCCCGCGCGCCCGGCCTTCCGCCACGCTTCGAGCGGTGGCGGCGCTCCGGTCCGTCCTAACACCACACCTGTGGTACCACAGGTGTGGTGAAGCGGGCTCGACCTGCACTTTCGTTCACTCTTCGTATCTGGCGACTCAGCGGCGGGCTTGGATCAGCCAGGTCGCCGAGTCGTAGTGCACGCCCCGATCGGTCTGGTGGGCGGTGAGGTCGGCACGCAGGTCGGCCACGGCCCGTTCGCGTGCGTCGGGCTGGAGGTTGGTGAGCAGGCCGCCGAACTGGTCGGTGATGAACCGGCAGGCGTCGTCGGCGTCGCGGCCGAAGTACATCGGTTCGGTGTGGCCGTCGATCCGCACGTCGGCGAACCCGGCCGAGTGGAGCAGGTCGCGGGTCAGGCCGGGGTCGGCGAACGCGCCGGAGGTCGGTGGTGGCGCGGGCAGGTCGCGGCCGGCGGCGAGGGCGGTGCGGAACGCCTTGAGCCAGGCGTTGCGGTCCAGCGGCTGCCAGGTCAGCAGGGCCAGGCGCCCGCCGGGGCGCAGCGCGCGGGCGATGTTGACGAACGCGGCGGGCGGGTCGCCGAAGAACATCACGCCGTGGCGGCTGAGGGCCACGTCGAAGTGCCGTTCGGGGAACGGGTGGATTTGCGCGTCGGCCTGCAGGAACCGCGCGTTGGGCAGGTGTTCGCGCTCGGCCGTGCGGCGGGCGAGTTCGATCATCGCCGACGACAGGTCCACGCCGAGCGCGGTGCCCTCGGCGGCGCGGCGGGCGGCGTCACGGGTGGTCTGCCCGGTGCCGCAGCCGATGTCGAGGACGTGCGACGCCGGTTCGATCCCCGCCGCGTCGAGCAGTCGGTCGTGGTAGCCGGCCACGCCCTGGTCGATGCGGTCGGCGCGGGTGGCCCAGAACTCGCCCTGGTCGCCGTTCCAGGCGCGCAGTTGGTCCGCGTTGGACGGATGGACCTCCGGTGCCGCGTTCATGTCCTTGTCCCCCTCTGTCGACATCCCCCAGCCGGAGGACCCTAGTCGGGCGACGGACCGCCCGGCGACCGTTTACGGCAGGTCGGGGCCGGTCCTGGGGACCAGAGTGCGAAGTGCCAGGTCGGCCACCAGGTGCAGCTCGTCACGGGTGCGACCGCTCGCCGCCTGCACCGCGATGCCGTCGGTGACGGCCTGGACCAGGCGGGCGAGGGTGGAGGCGTCGCAGCCCGCGGGCAGATCCGCCGCCTGCTCGAACCTCCGGCGCAGGGCCGCGATCCTGACGATCATTGGCCGGGCAAATGCCTGGTGACGTTCGAGGTGGTGGTGGGTGAATTCGCGGAGGTGTCCGCGCGACTGCCCCGGCGGCACGACCGGATCGCTGTCGCCGGCACCGGCCGGGACGGCGCCGGTCCGGTGACGGTCAGTCGGGATCGGTGTCGGTGAGCGCGGCGGTCGGGTCGCGGTGCGGCGTTCCGGTGGGCCACCAGCCGCCGTCGCCGGCCCGGTACGGGTACCAGCGACCGTCCCGGCCGTAGCGGACCTGTCGGTTGTGGACGGTCCACCGGTTGCGCCACACGGTGGCGTCGGGGAGTTCCCCGGCGGCCCAGGCGGCACGGGCGCGGGCGGTGTCGGCGCGGGTCGGGGTCCACGGGTGTTCGAGGACGTCGAGCGCCGGCGCGCCGCCCTGCCGCCACGCCCGGACGGCGCGGGGTTCCACGTCGAGGCGGTCGCGCAGCGCGGGCTGGGAGGCGGCCAGGCGGACGTGGTCCTGGTGGTCGTCGGCGGCGGGCCACCGGCCGGTCGCGAGGACGTCGCGGGCTTTGGCGGCGGCGTCGGCGACCAGGAGCCGCAGCACGTCGACGTCCAGCCCGGGCGCGGGTTCGAACTCGGGCAGGGGGCCGAGGTCGGCGGGCGGCGGGTCGTCGGGCAGGTCCGCGACGCGTTGGGCGTAGGCGGCGGTGGCGAGGACCCCGGTGGCGGGGCGCGCGCCGGCGACGACCTCGTCCTGGTCGCGGCCGCGCAGGAGCAGCAGCACCCACGGGTCGGCGTCGAGCAGCCACGACGCCTGGTGGCACAGCGCGGCGGCGTGCCGGCACGGCAGCTCCCAGCCGGGACACGTGCAGTCCGGGTCGAGGTCGCCGATGCCGGGCAGCAGCGGCACCCCGGCGTCCGCGGCGGCCTCCGCCAGCTCGCGGGGCACCTCCCGCTCCAGCAACGCGGCCAGGTGGCCCGCCTTCGCGGCGACCTGCCCGAGGAACCGGTCCCACTCGGCGTCGGTGAGCGGGGTCAGCCGCACGGACGTCCGGTACGTGTCCTCGGCGTCGTACACCGTCGCGGACAGCAGGCCGGGGCTGACGGTGATGGTGCCGACCAGCCCCGCGTGGGCGTACTTGCGGCCCTGCCGCAGCGGCGCCTGGTCCAGCGACGTGTCCTCCACCGCCTGCAGCCACGCCCGGCCCCACCACGAGCGGGCGTGGCGCACGCCCTTGCCGAACGGCGGGAAGCCCTTGACGCGGTCGCTCACGTGCCGCTCCTGAGTTCGACCAGACCGGCCAGTTCGTCGTCGCCCAGTTCGGTGAACGCCGCGTCGCCGCGCGCCAGCACGGCGTCCGCGAGGTCCCGCTTGGCGCGCAGCATCGCCGCGATCCGGTCCTCGATCGTGCCCTCGGCGATCAGCCGGTGCACCTGCACGGGCCGGGTCTGCCCGATGCGGTGGGCGCGGTCGGTCGCCTGGTCCTCCACGGCCGGGTTCCACCACCGGTCGTAGTGCACGACGTGGTCGGCGCGCGTGAGGTTCAGCCCGGTGCCCGCGGCCTTCAGCGACAGCAGGAACACCGGGCACTCCCCGTCCTGGAAGCGCCGCACCATGTCCTCGCGGGCGGCGACGGGCGTGCCGCCGTGCAACAGCTGTGTGGCGACGCCCCGGCCCGCGAGGTGCCGTTCGAGGAGCCGTGCCATGGCGACGTACTGGGTGAACACGAGCACCGCGCCGCCCTCGGCCAGGATCGTGTCCAGCAGCTCGTCGAGCAGCTCCAGCTTCCCCGACCGGCCGGCGAGCTTCGGCGACGGCTCCTTCAGGTACTGCGCCGGGTGGTTGCACACCTGCTTCAACCCGGTGAGGAGCTTCACGACGCGACCGCGGCGGGCGATGCCGTCGGCCTCCCGGACCTCCGCCATGAGCTCCCGCACCACCGCCTCGTACAGCGCGGCCTGCTCGCGGGTGAGCGCGACGGGCTGGTCGGTCTCCGTCTTCGGCGGCAGCTCCGGCGCGATACCGGGGTCGGTCTTGCGGCGGCGCAGCAGGAACGGCCGCACCAGCCGCGCGAACCGGTCCGCGGCCTCCCGGTCGTGGTCGACCTCGATCGGGGTGGCCCAGCGGGCCTTGAACCGCGCCATCGTCCCCAGCAGCCCCGGCGTGGTCCAGTCGAGGATCGCCCACAGCTCCGACAGGGCGTTCTCCACCGGCGTGCCCGTGAGCGCCACCCGGCCCCGCGACGGGATGCGCCGCAACGCCTTCGCCGTGTCGGACGCCGGGTTCTTCACGTGCTGCGCCTCGTCCGCCACGACCAGGCCCCACTCGACGGCGGCCAGCCGCTCCGCGTCCAGCCGCATCGTGCCGTACGTGGTCAGCACGAACCCCTCGTGCGCCACCTCGCGGCGCGGCCCGTGGAACCGCCGCACCGGCACGCCCGGCGCGAACCGCTCGATCTCCCGCTGCCAGTTCCCCATCAGCGACGCCGGGCACACCACCAGCGTCGGCCCGTCACCGCGGTGCAGGTGCAGCGCGATCAGCGTGATCGTCTTGCCCAGGCCCATGTCGTCGGCCAGGCACGCGCCCAACCCCAGCGACGTCATCCGGTCCAGCCACCGCAACCCCTGCAGCTGGTAGTCCCGCAGCGTCGCCCGCAACGCGGGCGGCTGACCGGCCGGCCCACCGTCGAGGTCCGCCAGCCGCGACCGCAGCTCGTCCAGCCAGCCGGTCGCGGCGACCTCCACCTCGACACCGTCGACCTCGGCGACGCCGGTGAGCGCCGCGCCGAGCGCGTCGATCGCGGTGACCGGCTCCAACGCCCGTTCCCGGGCCCGGCGCGCGAGCTCCGGGTCGACCAGCGTCCACCGGTCCCGCAACCGCACCACGGGCCGCGTCGCCTCGGCCAGCACGTCCAGCTCCTCCGGCGTGAGCGGGTCGCCGCCCAGCGCGAGCTGCCAGTTCACCGACGTCAGCTGGTCCGGGCCGAAGAACGCCGGCCGGTCGGCGGGCCGCTCACCGATGACCACCTTCGCCGACAGGTCCCGCACCAGGTCCTTCGGCCAGTGCACGTCCACACCGGCGCCCGCCAGGCGGACCGCGCCCACGGCCAGCAGGTGCTCCACGTCGGAGTCCAGCAGGGTGACCTCGTCGGGCACCGCCTGGTCGAGCAGCCGCTCCAACGGCGCCCACGCCCGCGCGGCACGCCGCAACGCCACCATCGCGTCCGCCCGCGACCGCTGGTTCGCCGACGCCCACAGCTCGGCGGCGTCCACCACCCGCCCCGGGTCGGCCAGGCTGTGCACCTGCACGACCGCGCGGAACGGCCCGAAGCCCTCGACCCGCAACGAGATCCGCACGCCCTGGTCCGCCCAGTCACGCAGGTGCGGCACCTTCTGCGGCACGGGCGACGCGAACGCGGGCGCACCGGCGGCGTGCACCGCCGCCGCACCGCGCGGCATCGTGTCCGCGACCGCGTCCAGGAACGCCCGCAGCAGCGGTTCCGCCTCGGGCAGCTCCAGCGGG
>NZ_JBHTLK010000326.1:0-5770 GCF_042678885.1 Saccharothrix hoggarensis | reverse complement strand
CGGCGCCGCCGACCCGGCCCGCAGCGCCGGGAGGAGTGGCCGGCGGGGGGAAACCACCTGGTGGCGTGGGTGGCCGGTAGCCCGGCGGGGGCTGCTCGCCGGGGGTCCGGGGTGGCTGGGGTCCGGGTCGTGGCGGCCGGCCCGGCGGGCCGCCTTGCGGCGGAGGCGGGTCGTAGCTCACCGGAAAACCTCCCAAACCGAACGTTCCAGGACTACACGGTGCTTCAGGGACCTGCTCGGTTACGTTAACGTGTTCATCCAGCAGTGGACGTGAACTCGCGCCACTGGAGGCCTATCCACCCGTCAGGCGAGGACAGCATGCCCAAGTCCAAGGTCCGCAAGAAGGCCGTCTACACGGCGCCTGCCGATCGCCGCACCCCGGTGAAGGTCAAGGCAGCGGGGCCGTCGCACCCCGTCTACGTCGCCGTGATGCTCGGCATGATGCTGTTGGGGCTGGCGTGGCTGGTGGTCAACTACATCGCGGGCGAGAAGGTCCCGGTGATGATGGACCTCGGGTCCTGGAACTTCGGCATCGGATTCGCCCTGATGATCGTCGGCTTGCTGATGACCATGAAATGGCGCTGACCACGCGCTACGCCGAGTGGCCGACGGCCCGGACGTGCACCACGTCCGGGCCGTTCCACGTTCCCCGGTAGTTCACCTGGTTCACCGGACGGTCACCGAAGCACACGGGTGTAAGTCATCCCCAATGGGGACAACTCCTGTGGACAACTTTGCGCCAATTTGCACAAGCCCCGGTCGGGGGCTCCAGTTGTCCACAAGTGCGGCAGACTCGGAAGCGTGAACCCACCGCGTTCCTGGTCACCCCAACCCGGCATGGTCGGCCTCGCCTGGGGCCTCGCCGCCGTGTCACTGCTGGTCACGATCATCGGCTCCGACCCGACCGGTCGGGTCTTCCTGTGCCTCGCCACGCTGCTCCTGCTCGCGCTGGGCGCCTACGGCACCTTCGTGCGCCCGAGGCTCCTGGTGGACGACTCAGGGCTCACCGTGCGCACCCTGACGGGCGCCAGGCTGCTGCCCTGGCACGAGGTGAAGGTCCGCCTGGCCCGCACCCGCCGGCTGGGCCGGGAAACGGCCACGCTGGAGCTGGACTGGAAGCGCGGCGAGGACGAGGAGCTGTTCGTCTTCACCCCGATGGACCTCGGCACCGACCCGCGCGACGTGGCCGACGTCCTCCACGCCCTCCGACCGTAGGACCGCCACGTCCGGGTGACCGGCGGCACGTCAGCCCAGCTGGCCGGTCCGCACGAACGCCATCACCACGATCAGCGCGAACGCGCCGCCGACCGCCAGGGCGTGCCACCGCTCCCGCCGCACCGCCGGCGCGTACACCAGCCCGGCCGTCACCGCCGAGCCGATCACGAACCCGCCGCCGTGCGCGAGCAGCGAGAGGTTGGGCTGGAAGAAGCTGAACACCGTGGCCAGGACGACCACGCTCAGCACGAAGCCGAAGTCGAACCGCCCCCGCACCGCGGCCAGCAGCAACGCGCCCATCAGGCCGTACACGGCGCCCGAGGCGCCCGCCACGCTCACGTCCACGCTGTCGAACAGGTACACGGCGAGCCCGCCGCCGAGCTGCGACAGCAGGTACACCGCCAGGAACCTCAGCCGGCCGAACTCCGGCTCCAGCTTCTGCCCCAGGATGTGCAGCGCGACCATGTTGAACGCCAGGTGCAACGGCCCCACGTGCAGGAACCCGTACGTGAGCAGCCGCCACCACTCGCCGAAGTACACCGCCGCCGGCCACATCTCCAGGTCGGCGAACTCCCGCGACTGGTAGTTCTCCCACAGCGAGCCCGCCAGCAGGGCGGACGCGAGGAACGCGACCACGTTCACCGCGATCAGCACCCGCGTGACGACCATGCCGCCGGTCACCTCGGCGCCGACGAACGTCCGCGGTCGGCGCACCGTGCGCCGGCCCTCGTTCACGCAGTCGACGCACTGGTAGCCCACGGACGCGTCGCGCAGGCACTCCGGGCACGAGGGCCGGTCGCAGCGGACGCACCGCAGCCCGGTGGCCCGATCGGGGTGGCGGACGCAGACCGGCTGGTCCGGCCGCGCCCCGACCGGCTCACCGGGCGGCGGGGAGTTCGGCGAATCGGCCACTCAGGCCCGCTCGACCGAGACCTTCTCGATCACCACGTCGGTGACGGGACGGTCGCCGGCGCCGGTCGGCAGCGCGCCGATCGCGTCCACGACGTTGCGCGACTCCTGGTCCGCGACCTCGCCGAAGATCGTGTGCTTGAAGTTCAGCCACGTGGTCGGCGCGACCGTGACGAAGAACTGCGAGCCGTTGGTGTTGGGGCCCGAGTTGGCCATCGCCAGCAGGTACGGCTTGTTGAACTGGAGCTCCGGGTGGAACTCGTCGGCGAACTTGTAGCCGGGGCCGCCGCGGCCGGTGCCGGTCGGGTCGCCGCCCTGGAGCATGAAGCCCGCGATCACGCGGTGGAAGATCGCACCGTCGTAGAACGGGCCGGTCTGCTCACCCTTCGCGTTGGGCTCGGAGTAGTTCTTCGTGCCCTCGGCCAGGCCGACGAAGTTGGCCACCGTCTTGGGAGCGTGGTCGGGGAAGAGGTTGATGCGGATGTCGCCCTGCGAGGTGTGCAGGGTCGCCGTCACCTTGGTCCCGACGAACGATTCGTTGCTGTCTGCCACGCACACCATCGTGCCATCACCGGGCGAGGTGGTTGGGGAAGGGGCACGATGGGTACAGCCTGGTACGTGACTGACCGACAGCTGCTGGAGCGAGATATGGATGAGGTAGACGCCATGACCCGGGCCGGGGAGTCGGTCGGCAAGGCGGTGCGCGCAGCCCGCCTCGGTGCCGTCCGCGCTGGTCACGTCGGTGCTAGCGCGGCCGTGCAACTCGCGGAACGCGCCGAGGGCAAGCTCGCCGAGCGCGGTGTGACCAAGGACTTCGTCCGGGGTGTCGTCGCCGACAAGGCGGGTCTGCTGGTGGAGAAGGCCGAAGAGGTCGAGAAGTCCACCCGCCGGAGCCGCAAGCAGCTCGCGAAGAGGGCCAAGGGCGTCCGCAAGGACGTCGTGAAGGCCGCCGAGCGGGCGCGCAAGGAGGCGAAGGTCCGCGCGAAGGACGTCCGCAAGGCCGCGAAGCAGGCGCGCAAGGAGATGGCGTCGGCCAAGCAGCCCAACCGCCGCCGCTGGCCGTGGGTGCTCGGCGTGTTCATCGCCGCCGCGGTCGCGGGGTACGTGGCGCTGACCAAGCGGCCGCAGGAGGTGCGGTTGCAGGAGGAGGACGTGGAGATCACGGCCGAGCCCACCGACCGCCCGACCACCACTCCGGGGGCGACGACCGAGACCGTGCACGCGGCCCGCAACGGCCAGGTCTCGGACCAGCACAGCCGCAGCTGACCGCCACCGGCACCTCGCGCCCGCCCCGCTCCGGGACGGGCGCGAAGCCGTGCGTCAGAGGCCGAGGTTGCCGACGACCGTCTCGGCGATCCGGCGCGTCTTGATCGTCTGCTTCTGGTTGCTGGTCACGACCACCGCCGCGCCGTCCTTGGAGACCGCGTAGACCGCGCCCGTGTCCGTGGTCACCGCCCCGCCCGTCCAGCCGTCGGGCGCCGTCGCCGGGTTGGACGACGCCACCGGCGCCGCCCGGTCGACCACGGCCTTCGCCGTCTCCGGGTCGCCCTGGAACACCCAGACGGACAGCTGCACGTCCTTGGCGTTCGCGTAGAAGAAGCACGCCGGGTTGGGCCGGTCTGCGGACAGCCGAACCCTCGGCGCGAGCTGGCCGTTCGCCTCCTGCACGAAGGAGGACGCCAGGTAGGGGCACTGGCCGTCGGCGGTCGGCTCCGGCACGGGTGGCGGTCCGGCGGGTGTCGTGGTCGTCGTGGTCGCCGCCGCGCTGGTCGTGGCGGGAGGGGCCGCGGCGGGTTCGGCGGTGCCGCAGGCGGTCAAGGCGCCGATGACCAGCAGGGAAGGCAGGGTGGTGTGCAGCACTCGGTTCATAGGGCAGCCAGTCAATCAGATGCAAGAAGGTGAATCGACACCGTGACCACCTAGGCACATAACGTCATGCCCGTTAGCGTTGTCCTCACCCTGCCGGCCGCCCCTGCAATGTGAGGACTGAGTCAAGATGACCATCTTTGACCGCGGTCGAGACCAAGCCATCGCTGTGTTCCGGATTGTGATCGGCGTGCTGTTCATGTGCCACGGCGCGCAGAAGCTGTTCGGCGTGCTCGGGTCCAAGGGTGCCGTGTCGATCACCGACTGGCCTGCCGGCCCGGCCGGTCTGATCGAGTTCGTCGGTGGCGCGATGATCGTCATCGGCCTCGGCACCCGGTACGCCGCGCTGCTCTCTTCCGGTGCGATGGCCTACGCGTACTTCGTCGTCCACCAGCACGCCGGGCTCCTGCCCATCCAGAACAAGGGCGAGCTGGCCGCGGTGTACGCGTGGGTGTTCCTGCTGCTGGCGTTCACCGGTCCCGGCGCTTGGGCCGTGGACAAGGTGATCGCCGCGCGCAAGCGGGAACAAGCGTTGGTCAACGCGTAACAGTGGGCAGAACGAGGGCCCGCACCCAGCGGCATTGGGTGCGGGCCCTCACTTGTTGCCTTCCGCGATCGCGGCCCCGGCGAACCGGGACCACACTCCCAGTAAACACGAGACCCGAAACTTTCGCCCCCGCCCGACGGGGTCAAACCTTCACAGTCACCGAACGCCCCCAGACGGCCCACCGCTCAGCCCGCCACCGGCGACTCCACCACGTGGCCTTCCGGCCCGCAGTCCGGGCACCAGCGGCCCCACTTCGTGGCCCCCCAGCCCGCAGTCGCGGGGGTCCGGGGGCGCAGCGCCCCGGAGGGGGTTCCGGGGGTGAAGCCTCCCGGGCGAGGCCTGGGGGTCGCACCCCCAGAAAAAGCGACGAGCGAGGCAGGTTCGCGCTTTCCGCGAACACACCTCGCTCATGAGCTCGTGGAGACGAGGGGAATCGAACCCCTAACCCCCGCCTTGCAAAGGCGGTGCTCTGCCAATTGAGCTACGTCCCCTCACGGGGGCGGCAGATGGACCGCCCTCGCGGGTCAGACCGTGGGAGCCGTGGCCTCGCGCCACAAGTCGTCGTCGGCCTTGGCCGAGCGGCTGCGCTTGACGAAGAACAGGACCGCACCGGCGACTGCGACTAGTGCGATGATCTTCTTCACGGCGATTCCCCTCTGCAACACCTGTGAACTTCCGGTGGGCCTAGGAGGACTCGAACCTCCGACCTCTTCGTTATCAGCGAAGCGCTCTAACCGTCTGAGCTATAGGCCCTCGGGGCAACGACGGCAAGACTACAGCACCTCCCGTCGCCGCCCCAAATCGGGTGGTGACCCGGTCACTCGCGCTCGGACAAGGTCACTTCCAGGCCGCCCGCAAGATCAGCCGACACGTTGTAGACGAACGACCCGACGGTCGCCAGGGCGGTGAACAGGACGATGTTCACCGCGCCCACGATGGCCGCCACGCCGAACACGCGACCGGCGCTGATCAGCGGGTCACCGCTGGGCTCGTTGCCCTGGAGCAGGTCGTTCGCGGTGTTGTTGATCTTGTCCCACACGCCCATGCCGTTCAGCACGCCGTACAGCACGCCGACCGCCACGAGCCAGACGAAGAACAGCGCCACGCTCAGCACCAGGGCCAGCTTCAGCACCGACCACGGGTCGACCCGCTTGACCTGCAGGCTCGCCCGGCGCGGCCCGCGCCCCGGACGGCGGGCCGACGGCGCGGCGGCCGGACGACCGCCGTTGGCCG
>NZ_JBHTLK010000325.1:0-5786 GCF_042678885.1 Saccharothrix hoggarensis | reverse complement strand
GACGGGCACGACCCGGCGTTGGGCCTGGCCGCGGCACGGCGGGCGCTGGAGGTGCGCGGCGAGCCGCGGCTGTCCGGGCCGCCGGTGGTGGTCGACCTCGCGGTGGAGCCGTCGATCGCGGTCGGCGACGTGCCGTGGGGCCTCGGGCCGTACCTGGTGGAGCTGCTGCCGGGCACGACGGTGGTGTCGTCGACGTCGGCGGACGAGATCGCGGCGGCGGCCGGCGGGCGCACGGTGGTGGTCGTGACGCGTGAGGCACACCGCCACGCGTGGGCTCGCGAGCTGGTGGCGTCGCTGGTTACTATTGGTCTAGACCTAGTGCACGTCGAGACGGGCGTGCCGGGACCGGACCTGGGCGCCGCGGCCCGCGTCGACACCCACGGCGGCTCACGGGTGTGCCTGCGCGCCGCCGCGGAACTCCTCGCGGGCGGGCACGTCGCCGCCGGCCACGTCGCCGCCGGCCGTTGAGCACCCGAGCACTGACAGGGGAAATCCGATGACCGACCACCAGCCCGGCAGGCACATGGCGGCCGAGATCGACCGCCAGCCCGCGATCTTCGCCGACCTCCTCGCGCGGCGGGCCGAGATCGCGTCGGTCGCCTCGGCGATCGCCGAGCGCCGGCCGCGGTTCGTGCTCCTCGCCGCGCGCGGGTCCAGCGACCACGCGGCGCTGTACGCGAAATACCTGACCGAGGTGCTGCTGGAGCTGCCCGCCGGGCTGGTGTCGCCGTCCACGACCACGCTGTACGGCGCCCAGCCCGACCTGCGCGACGTGCTCCTGGTGACGGTGTCGCAGTCGGGCGGGTCGCCGGACCTGCTGGAGGTCACCGCGTCGGCGCGGGCGCGCGGGGCGCTGACGGTCGCCGTCACGAACACGGCGTCGTCGCCGCTGAACGCCGCCGCCGAGCTGTCGGTGGACGTCGGCGCGGGCGTCGAGCAGGCCGTGGCGGCGACCAAGACGTACTCGTCCACGCTGCTCGCGCTGTACCTGCTGGTGGACGCCATCCGCGGCGGTGACGGGTCGGCGGCGGCGGGCCTGGGCGACCTGGCGCGGGCCACGCTGGACATGTCGGCCGACGCGGTGGCGGAAGCCGTGCGGCGGTACCGGTTCGTGGACCGGGTGCTCACCACCGGGCGCGGGTACTCGCTGCCGACGGCGCTGGAGGCGGCGTTGAAGCTGGCCGAGACGTCGTACCTGGCGGCGCGGGCGTACAGCGGGGCGGACCTGCTGCACGGTCCCGTGGCGGCGGTGGACGCCGAGACCGCCGTGCTGGCGGTGACCAGCGCCGGCCAGGGCGGCGACGCGCTGCACGACGTGCTGGACGCCGTGCACGGGCGCGGCGCGGACGTCGTGGCCGTGGGGTCGGCCTCGGACAAGGTGTCGGCGGCGCTGCGCGTGCCGGTGGCCGAGACCGCCGAGGAGGTGGCGCCGATCCTGGAGATCCTGCCGGTGCAGCGCATCGCCCACGGCCTCGCGCTGGCCCGCGGCGGCGACCCGGACAACCCGCGCGGCCTGAACAAGGTCACCCGGACCCGCTGACGGCGGCCGGAACCCGCGCTCCAACGCGAAGAGGCCCGAGGGGATCGCCCTCGGGCCTCTTCACGTGTGCGGCTACTGGCCCGCTGCGGCCAGGCCGATCGAGGCGGTGTCGTACACCACCGTGCTGTCGAACACGACCTCCCCGTCCACCCACACCTTCCGTGGCCGGAGGTCGTCGTCCCACCACACCAGGTCGGCCACGGCGCCGGGTTCCAGCCTGCCCAGGGTGGGCTCCCCGATCGCCTCGGCCGGGATGATGGTCGCCGACGCCAGCGCGTCCGCCACGTCGACGCCCACCGACACGATGTTGCGCACGGCCCGGTCCAGCGTCAGCGCGCTGCCCGCGATCGTGCCCTCGGGCGAGCGCGGCACGCCGTCCTCGGTCAGCAGCACGTCCGCGCCGCCGAGCTGGTAGCGGCCGGGCGGCATGCCCGCGGCGGCCACGGCGTCCGTGACCAGCGCGACCCGGTGGCCGGCGGCGTTGAAGACGAGCCGGCAGACGTCCGGGCCGACGTGCGCGAGGTCCGCGATGAGGCCGAGCGTGAACCGGTCGTCCACGAGCGCCACGCCGGGCACGCCCGGCTCGCGGTGCCCCAGCGGGCGCTGCGCGTTGAACAGGTGCGTGACCATCCGGGCGCCCGCCTCGGCGGCCTCCCTGGTCTGCTCACCGGTCGCGTCGCTGTGGCCGTCGGCCCCGGGCACGCCGGCCGCCGTGAGCGGCCGCACGGCGTCCACGCCGCCCGGCTGCTCGGGCGCGAGCGTCACCATGCGCAGCGCGCGGCGCAGCACCTCGTCGTTCAGCAGCAGGTCTATCTCGGCCGGTCCCGGCGCCACCATCAGCGCCGGGTCGTGCACGCCCGCCCGCTTCGGGGACAGGAACGGCCCTTCCAGGTGCACGCCCAGCGGCTTGGCCCCCGCGTGCTGCGGCAACGTGGCCGCCGCCGCCAGCACGGCGTGCGCCTGGCGCACCGCCACCGGCACCGGCGCGGTGATCAGGGTCGGCAGGAAGCGGGTCACCCCCGTGGGCGGGAGCGCTCTCGCGACCGCGGCCATGCCCGCGGGGTCGACCTCGGCGAAGTCGACGCCCACCGCCCCGTTCACCTGCACGTCCACCAGGCCCGGGGTGAGCAGGCCCTCGGTCAGCACCTCGGCGCCGCCGGGCGGTGAGCCCGCGACGACGTCCACGATCCGGCCTGCCCTGAACCTCAGGCTGACGGGACCGGTGATGGTCCGACCGAGCAGTGCTCGCGGAGCTGCGACAACCGTGTCCAAGGTCCCTCCTCAAATGGTCCAGACCATTATGGCGGCAAGTGGCGGACGCCGTCACCCTGTGGTTACAAGATAACCGAATAGAGCGGAGCCGTGTTAATGTTCCCCCCGCACGGCGGTTCGGCCGCGCGGCACTTCGGCGTGGCCCATACTTGGCGCCAGACATCCGAGGTCTAGCTGACGAGTCGAGGGCCGCCGTGGCAGTTACCGACGACGCCATCCTGCGCGTCAAGGAGATGATCGTCTCCGGCGAGCTGAAGCCGGGCGACCGGCTGCCGCGCGAGGCCGACCTCGCCGACCGGCTCGGCCTGTCGCGGAACTCCCTGCGCGAGGCGGTCAAGGCGTTGTCGCTGGTCCGGGTGCTCGACGTGCGGCAGGGCGACGGCACCTACGTGTCCAGCCTGCGGGCCGACGACCTGCTCGGCGCGCTGTCGTTCGTGCTCGACCTGCACCGCGGCGAGGACTCCGTGCTGGAGGTGCTCCAGGTCCGGCGCATCCTCGAACCCGCCGCGGCGGCCCTGGCGGCCCAGCGCGTCGAGCCCGAGGAGGTCGCCGCGCTGCGGGCCCTGTGCGACGCCGCCGAGTCCGCCCGGTCGGTCGAGGAACTGGTCCAGCACGACCTGGAGTTCCACCGCGCCATCGCCCACGGCTCGGGCAACGCCTACCTGGCCCGGCTGCTCGACACGCTCGCCGGGCCGACGGTCCGGGTGCGGATCTGGCGCGGCATCACGCAGGGCGGCGCGGTGGACCGGACCGTCGCCGAGCACCGCGCCATCGTCGACGCGCTCGCCGCCCACCAGCCCGAGCTGGCCCGGTCCTGGTCCACCGTCCACGTGGCCGGCGTCGAGCAGTGGCTCTCCGACCTGGCCTGAGCCGGGGAGCTAGGAGAACGCGGCCCTGATGAACGGCTGGGACTCCTGCGGGTGGGACCTCCTACGTGTGGGAACCGCTACGGCTCGACGCCGTACACGCGGGCGGCCGTGCCGGCGAACACCTCGGCGCGCTCGGCCGGCGACAGCTCGTCCGTCAACGCCCGCGCGGCCTCCAGCACGTCGGCGTACGGCGCGGCCAGCAGGCACACCGGCCAGTCCGACCCGAACATCAGCCGTGACGGCCCGAACGCGTCCAGCACCACGTCGAACCACGGCCGCAGGTCGGCCACCGTCCACCGCCGCCAGTCGGCCTCCGTGACCAGCCCGGACACCTTGCACGTCACGTTGTCGTGCGCGGCCAGCGCCCGCACGCCCGCGGCCCACGGCTCCAGCCCGCCGGACGCGATCGGCGGCTTCGAGCAGTGGTCCAGCACGAACGGCACGTCCGGCATCGCGGCCACCGCGCGCCGCGCCGCCGGCAGCCGGCGCGGCACCGTGAGCAGGTCGTAGACCAGGCCGGCGCGACCGACGGCGGCCAGCCCCCGCAGCACGTCCGGCCGGCACAGCCACTCCGGGTCCGGCTCGGCCTGGACGACGTGCCGGACACCGCGCAGCCACTCCCCTCCCCCGCCCGCGCGCAACGCCGACAACGCGTCACCGACGGCGGGCGACGTCAGGTCCGTCCACCCCACCACCGCGCCGACCAGGTCCGTCGACGCGGCCAGCGCCAGCAGCTCCGGGGTCTCCTCCGGCACGGCCACCGTCTGCACCAGCACGGTCCGCGTCACCGGACCGGCCACGGCCGCGAGGTCCGCCAGCGAGAAGTCACGGCGGATCGCGCCCATCGGCGGGTCGGTGATCCAGTCCTGGTCGCGCACGGCGAGGTCCCACACGTGGTGGTGGGCGTCGACGATCACAGCAGCCCTTCCTCCCGCAGGTCGTCCCACACCACGTCCGGCACCGGCGCGGACGCCGCCTCCGCGTTGGCCCGCACCTCGTCCGCCGTGCGCATGCCCAGCAGCACGGACACCACCGCCGGGTGCCGGAACGGGAACGCGACGGCCGCCCGCGGCAGCGTCACGCCGTGCCGCGCGCACACCCCGGCGATCCGCCGGGCCCGCTCGACCAGCTGCACGGGCGCGGCGCGGTAGTCGTAGGTGTCGCCGACCTCGGGCCTGGCCAGCAGCCCCGAGTTGAACACCCCGGCCGCCACCACGGACACCCCGCGCTCGGCGCAGAGGTCCAGCAGCCCGGCCCCGCTCTGCTCCAGCACGGTGTACCGGCCGGCGAGCAGCACCACGTCCACGTCGGTCTCCCGCACGAACCGCGCGGGCAGCTCCCACTGGTTCATGCCGACGCCGACCGCGCCGACGACGCCCTCGTCCCGCAGCGCCGCCAGCGCGGGCACGGCCTCCGCCACGGCCCGGTCGCCGTGGTCGTCCGGGTCGTGCACGTACACCACGTCGACCCGGTCGAGCCCGAGCCGCTCCAGCGAGGACTCCAGCGACCGCCGCACGCCGTCCGCGCCGAAGTCCCACCGCCGCACGTGCGTGGCGGGCACCGCGAACCCGTTCGCCCGGTCGTCGCCGCCGGCCGAGCACGGCTCCAGCACCCGGCCCACCTTCGTGGACACGACGAACGAGTCGCGCGGCCGGCCCGCCAGGAACTCGCCGATCCGCCGTTCCGACAGACCGAGCCCGTAGTGCGGCGCGGTGTCGAAGTACCGGATGCCGGCGTCCCACGCGGCCTCCAGCGCCCCGAGGGCGTCCGAATCGGACACCTCGGTGTACAGGTTGCCGATCGGCCCGCCGCCGAACCCCAACCGGGACAGTGGGATCACACCCGCACCTCCAAGACGATCGGCTCCGCGCCCATCGTTCCCCGTCCGCACGCCGGGGGCCACCGCGCTACGGCCGCGGCGGGCGCAACCGGAGGCCGTGCATGCCGCCGTCCACCGCGAGGACGGCGCCCGTCGTGGAGCCGGAGTGCGGACCGGCCAGGTACGCGATCGCGCCCGCCACCTCGTCCGCCGTCACCAGCCGACCGTGCGGCTGCCGGGCCTCCAGCGCGGCCCGCTCGGCGACCGGGTGCGGCGCCGCGTCGAG
>NZ_JBHTLK010000324.1:0-5865 GCF_042678885.1 Saccharothrix hoggarensis | reverse complement strand
CCCCCGACTTCCCGGCGACCGAGCCGCGACGCCGGAGGCGGCGCAATCAAATGAAGAAGTCAGCCATCAGCGGGGCCACCTTGCGCTGGTCGTACAGGTGACCCTCGTCCGGCAGTCGGATGAGCCGCGCGTCGGGGATGCGGTCGGCGAGCGTCACGCACGCCTCCTGGATCGACGGGGTGCTCTTGCGGCCGCTGATGATCAGCGTCGGCACGGTGATCTTCGGCAGCAGGTCGAACGGCACCGCGTTGTGCTGCTGGCTGATGATCGTGTCGTACACGGCGGACGGAGCCATCGACACGAACGCCTGCCACGCCGGGTGGTTCTTGATCTTCTCCAGCGTCTCGTCCGTGATGAACCCGACGATGTCCTTGCCGAAGAGGGTGACCGCCTCCTCCCGGAGACCCGCGGCCACGAGCCGCTTCAGCTCCACCAGCTGCTCGTCGGTGGCCTTGGGCGAGTCGTACGGCGGCTCGTACATGCCGAGCCGGCGCATCGGCACGCCGTCGGCGGCGGCCTGGATGGCGACCATGCCGCCGGTGCAGTTGGCGAACACGGCGGCGGGCTCGCCGGCGACCTCGATCACCGCGGCGAGGTCCTCGACCTCGCGGTGGATCGAGTACTCCTCGGGGTCGCCGTAGTCGCTGTCGCCGTGACCGCGGCGGTCCACGTTGTACACCGTGTAGTGCTCGGACAGCATGTGCGCGAAGGGCGCGAACATCGCCTTGTCGTTCAGGCCGCCGCCGATGACCACGACGGGCGGGCCCGAGCCCGACTTCTCGTACGCGATGACGGTGCCGTCGAGCGACGTCACCGTGTCCACCGGGAGGTTGCGCGGCCCGGCGTAGTCGTCTTCGAGGCGGAGGTCCTCGGGGGCTTCTCCGCCGTGTTCGTTCAGCGTGCTGGGCGCTGAGTCTGCCATCGGACGTCTCCTCGTTCTCGACTGCCGGCCGGTGGCCGACAACACCGTCCGCGCGACCGATTCCCAGCCACGCGGGCGGCTCGCGCGATCGACTCGACGCTAGCGGCGGGCCGTTGTGCCGCCTTCCTCTCGATTGCAGTGTTCCAACGCAATTTTCGATACGCGGTGGGCCGTCCGGCTTCATTACCGTCGGCCCATCGAAGCCCAGGGAAATCCGTTCTCGCTTGGAGGCAAGCTGATGGAGCCTCGTTGTCCCGTAGTGCTGGACGCGGCAGGTGTCGACGTCCACGCCGAGGCGGCCCGCATCCGTGCGAATGGACCGATCAGCAGGGTGGAGCTCCCCGGGGGCTACCAGGCTTGGGCGGTCACGAGCTACGAGGTGGGCAAGCAGGTGCTGGCCGACCAGCGCTTCGGCAAGGACCCGAAGAACTGGCCGGTGCTCGCGGCCGGTGAGGTCCCGCCGGACTGGCCGATGATCACGTGGGTGGTCATGGACAACATGACCACGCGCGACGCCGACGACCACGTGCGCCTGCGCAAGCTGGTGGCCCGCGGTTTCACCGCGCGCCGGGTCAAGGACTCGTTGCCGCTGATCGAGAAGATCACCAACGGGCTGCTCGACGAGCTGGCCCAGCTGCCGCCGGACGAGGTGGTGGACCTGAAGTCGAAGTTCTGCTACCCGTTGCCCGCCATGGTGGTCTGCGAGCTGTTCGGCGTGCCGGAGGAGGCGCGGGCCGAGGCCCTGAAGGGCGGCGAGGTCAACGTCAGCACCTCCATCACGCCGGAGGAGGCGCAGGCGAACGTCGAGCAGTGGCACCAGGCGATGCTGGACCTGGCCGCCCGCAAGCGGGAGGAGCCGGGCGACGACCTCACCAGCCTGCTGGTGGCGGCGCAGGAGGACGACGGCTCGCGGCTGTCCGACGAGGAGATGGCCGGCACCCTGCACCTCATGCTGGGCGCGGGTTCCGAGACGCTGATGAACGTGCTCAGCCACGCGGTGAAGCACCTGCTCAGCAAGCCGGAGCAGAAGGGCCTGGTCGACTCGGGCAAGGTCACGTGGGACGACGTGTTCGAGGAGACCATCCGCGTCGACTCCCCCGCCGCGATGCTGCCGTTCCGGTTCGCCACCGAGGACGTCGAGATCGGCGGCGTGCTGATCAACAAGGGCGACCCGGTGATGATGGGCTTCGCGGGCATCGGCCGCGACCCGGCCGTGCACGGCGAGACCGCGTCCGAGTTCGACGCCCTCCGCGCGGACAAGTCGCACCTGTCGTTCGGCCACGGCGTCCACTACTGCCTCGGCGCGCCGCTGGCGCGGTTGGAGGCGATGGTGGCCCTGCCCGCGCTGTTCCAGCGCTTCCCCGACATGGAGCTGGCCGTCCCGGTGGACGAGCTGGAGCCGCAGGGGACCTTCATCATGAACGGCCACCGCGCGCTCCCCGTGCGGCTCGGCGCGGCCCGGCCGCCGGTCCTCTGAGCGAAACCCCGACGCAGCCAGCGTTCAAGGAGGTCCGGTGTCGATCGCACACTCGGGGGACAGCCCGACGGCGCGGACACTGATCGGGCACGTCCCGCGCCAACCGGGCACCACGCCCACCCCCACCGTCGAGCTCGTGGTGCCCATCTACAACGAGCAGCAGGTGCTGGCGACCAGCATCCGCAGGTTGCACGCCTACCTGAGCGCCAACTTCCCGTACTCGTTCCAGATCACCATCGCGGACAACGGCAGCACGGACGGGAGCTGGGCGCTGGCGACGGCGCTCACCTCCGAGCTGCCGAACGTCGAGGCGGTGCACTTGGACCAGAAGGGGCGCGGCCGGGCCTTGCGGCACGTGTGGAGCCGCAGCCGGGCGCACGTCGTCGCGTACACCGACGTCGACCTCTCCATCGACCTGGACGCCCTGCTGCCGCTGACGGCCCCGTTGCTGTCCGGGCACAGCGCCCTGGCGATCGGCACGAGGCACGTCAACGGTTCCCGGGTCGACCGCACGGTGAAGCGCGCCGTGCTGTCGCGGGTGTACAACTTCCTGTTGCGCACCACCATGGGCGCCCGGTTCTCCGACGCCCAGTGCGGTTTCAAGGCCGGCCGCCGCGACGTCGTGCAGGCGCTGCTCACCGCGGTCGAGGACGACAAGTGGTTCTTCGACACCGAGCTGCTGCTGGTCGCGCAGCGCAACGGGGTCCGCATCCACGAGGTCGCGGTGGACTGCCTCGACGACCCGAACACGTCGGTCGACCTGTGGCGGACGGTCCGGGACGACCTGCTCGGCATGGTGCGGGTGGCGCGCCGGTTCACGTCCGGCGCTCTGCGCGTCACCCTGCCCGAGGACGCCCGGCGCACCGGGCCGCTCGGCGGGCGGACGCGGAACCCGGTGCGGTTTTTCGGCACCCGCCTGTCCGCCGCCCGCCTGTCCGGTGCTCGTCCGTCCGGTGCCCGCCTGGCCGGGAACCGCCTGTCCGGCAACGACTCCGTGGAGGAGCGGTGACCAGTTCCCGCGTGCCCGACGAACGCGAGTACGTCCACGAACGGCTCGGTGCGGATTTCGAGCGCGCGCTGTCGTCGTACGACACCACCCGGCGGGTGGAGACGTTGATCGACGACTTCCTGCCCGACGACCTCGTGCGCGGCAAGGAGGTGCTGGACGTCGGCTGCGGCCTCGGCTACTTCAGCGAGCGGCTGCACGAGCGCGGCGCGCGGGTCACCGCCACCGACCTCGGGCCGAACCTCGTGGAGGCCACCCGGCGGCGGGTCGGGTGCCACGCCGAGGTCGCGGACGCGTTGCGGCTGGTCGAGCACTTCGGGCCGGACCGGTTCGACGTCGTGGTGTCGTCCGAGTGCATCGAGCACACCCCCGACCCCGCCGCCGCGCTGCGGCAGATGGCGGGTGTGCTCAAGCCGGGCGGGCACCTCGCCGTCAGCACGCCGAACCTGGTGTGGAGCCCGGTGGTGAAGCTCGCCACCAGGCTGGGGCTGCGGCCGTTCGACGGCTTCGAGAACTTCAGCACGTGGCGCTCGCTGCGCGATCCCCTGCGGGACGGCGGGGTGACGGTGGTGCGGCGGCACGGCCTGCACCTGTTCCCGTTCCAGTTCGGCGCGCACGGGGTGTCCCGGTGGTGCGACGCGCGGCTCCAGGCGCTCAACCCGCTGATGATCAACCTGTGCGTGCTCGGCCGGAAGGAAGGCTAGGCGGACGTGAGCGCGGCGCGCCGACTGCTGATCGTCAACGCCGACGACTACGGGCTGACCGACGGGATCGCGCGGGGTGTCCTGCGCGCCCACCGGGACGGCGTGCTGACCAGCACGTCCGTCCTGGCGGTCGGCCCGGCCGTGCGTCGGACCGCCCGGTGGCTGGCCGACGCGCCCGCGCTCGGCGTCGGCGCGCACCTCGCGCTGATCGGCGTCGACCCGCCGTTGCTGACCCGGCGGGAGATCCCGACCCTGGTCACCAGGGACGGCGGCTTCCCGCGGGAGTGGCGGCGGTTCCTCGCCCGTGCCGCGGCCGGCCGGATCGACCCGGCGGACGTGGAGCGCGAGCTCGACGCCCAGGTCGAACGGCTGGTCGGCGAGTGCGGGCTGAACCTGACCCACCTGGACACCCACCAGCACCTCCACCTGTGGCCGCCGGTGGCCGACGTCGTGGTCGCGCTCGCGCGGCGGTGGCGGATCGGCGCGGTGCGCCTGCCGTCGAGCCGGGCCGGTGGCCCCAAGGGCGCGGGCATCCGACGCCTCAGCGCGGGTGTCCGCCGCCGGCTCACCGCGGCCGGCCTGGTCAGCCCCGGCGCCTATGCCGGGCTGGACGAGGCCGGCCGCCTCACGCTGCCCACGTTCCGGTCGGCGCTGGAACGCCTGACCGAGTCGAGCGCGACCGCGGCGGAGATCAACTGCCACCCCGGCGAGGCCGCGGACCCCGAGGCGTCCGCCCGCTACGAGTGGGGTTTCGCCCGCGCCGGCGAGCTGGACGCCCTGACCAGCCCCGAGCTGCGCGACGCCGTGGACCACCTGGGCTGGCGCCTGGGCACCTACGCCGACCTGGCCCGTGAGACACCCGCCGAACCGCGCTGACCTCTCCCCCGCGCTGAACCCCCGGACCACGCCGAACCGCGGCCTGCGCCGAACCTCCGGCCCGCGCCGAACCCGGCTCCCGCCGAAACCCGGCCCACGCTCAACCTCCGGCTCGCGCCGACCCGTCACTCCGCACTGGACGCCTTGCGTCGACGGGTCCCGCCGGTGCGGAACACCCACCGGTCGAGGCCGACGAACCTCAGCACGCTCACCGCGAGGCTGCTGGCCAGCAGCACGGCCACCTCGCCGAGGCGCCCGGCCGAGGGGTTCAGGTGGACCGCGGCCGTGACGGCCCCCGTCATCACCAGGTAGTGCAGCGCGAACAGCACCCCCGAGCGCAGGTGCGTGCCCACCGGCGCGACCCGCCGGCCGGCGAACGTCCACCGCCGGTTCACCTCGGTGTTGGCGACTGCGCCCAGCACGAGCGCGGCCAGGTTCGCCAACGCCGGGGGCACCACGGTGCGGAGACCCAGGTACAGCGCCACGTACAGCAGCCCCGACATCAGCCCGACCACGCCGAACAGGCCGAACCTCAGCAACGTCACCGCGGGCGCGAGGCGGGCCGGGCGGGCGCCCGGCGCACCCAGGTCGGCACGTCCGGTGGCCATCGCGTGCGCGACGCGGGCCAGACCGACCAGCCGCTCGCCGAGGCGCACGCCCGCGACGGCGCCCGTCACAGGCACCTGGGCGATCCGCAACCCGTTGTGCGCGGCCAGGAGCAGCAGCTCGGTGCCGAGGGACGGTCCGTCCGAAGTGGACAGTCGCAGCAACGGTCGGACGGCCGCCGTGCGCGCGGCGCGCAGGCCGCCACCGGCATCGGCGACGTCGAGGCCGAACGCACGCTGGAGCAGGCGGCCGTGCGTGCCGGGTCGGCGGCCGA
>NZ_JBHTLK010000323.1:0-5898 GCF_042678885.1 Saccharothrix hoggarensis | reverse complement strand
CGTCGGTGCGGCGGGCGCTGGTGCTGGCGGCGCTGGTCAACGGTGCGACGTTCGCGACCTTCGCCTACCTCGGGGTCATCGCCACGGGTGTCCTGCCCGCCGGCGCGGTGCCGGGTCTGCTGGCCGCGTTCGGCGGGGGCGCGTTCCTCGGCGTGACGGCGGCCGGCCGGCTGGGCGGCGGCTGGCTCGTGGTCGGCGGGGTGTGCGCGCTGCCGCTCGGGTGGGCGGCGCTGGCCCTGGCCGCCACGCACGCCGTGCCGCTGTTCGTCCTGGCGGTGGTGCTCGGCGGGTTGTCGTTCGGCGTCGGGTCGACGCTCGTCGGGCGCGTCATGCACGTCGCCGCGCACGCGCCGTCGTTGAGCGGGGCGTTCGCCACGGTCGCCCTGAACGTCGGCGCGTTCGCCGGCCCGCTGCTGGCCGGGGCCGTCACGGGGACCACGGGCGACTACCGGGACGCCGCGTGGGTGAGCGCCGGCCTGGCCGCAACGGCGATAGTGCTCGTCGCACGTCGGACGAGGGACTAGCGGACTGTACCTACTGGTATGTACGGTCGAGTTCGTGGACACGAGGGAACGCCTCATCGAGAGCACGCGTGAGCTGTTGTGGGAACGCGGTTACGTGGGCACGAGCCCGAAGGCGATCCAGGCCAGGTCCGGGGCCGGCCAGGGCAGCATGTACCACCACTTCCGCGGCAAGCCGGACCTGGCGCTGGCCGCGATCCGGCGCAGCGCGGACGAGCTGCGGGCCGGGGTGGAGGCCGTGTTCTCCGGCCCCGGCACCGTGGTCGAGCGGGTGACGACCTACCTGCGGTGGGAGCGCGACCTGCTCAGGGGCTGCCCGGTCGGCCGGTTGACCCAGGACCCCGAGGTGATGGCCGACCCCGACCTGCGGCGGCCGGTCGAGGAGGTGTTCGCCTGGCTCACCGACCGGCTGGCCGGGCTGCTCGCCGAAGGCCGCGCGGACGGCGAGCTGGACGCCCGGCTCGACCCCCTGACCACGGCGACCGCGCTGGTCTCCGTGCTCCAGGGCGGTTACGTGCTCGCCCGCGCCGCCGCATCACCCGACGTCTACGCACGCGCGGTGGACGGCGCCCTCGGCCTGCTGGCGCCCGCCGCACCCGGAAAGGGGAACCGCTGACATGCCCCTGGTCCGCATCGACGCGGTGGGCGCGGACCCCGCCCGTCTCGACGCGCTCGGCCGCGCCGTCCACGAAGCCCTGGTCGAGGCGATCGGCATCCCGCCGGACGACCGGTTCCAGATCCTGGTGGGACACGACGGCGTCGGCAGCACGCTGCGCTACGACGACTACCTCGGCCTGCACCGCGACGACGGGATCGTGATCGTCTCGATCACCATGCGCGCGGGGCGGACGGACGCGCAGAAGCAGGCGCTGTACCGGCGGATCGCGGAACTCGCTTACGAGCACGCGGGCACCGAGCCGCGCAACGTGGTCGTCACCGTGACCGAGAACGGGCCGGCCGACTGGTCGCTGGGTGACGGCGTCGCGCAGTACCTCGCTTCTCCTGGAGTGGCCGATCCGCCCTCGGCGGTCGCGCGGGAGTAGCGCGCGCCGCCCGGTCCCTGTTGCCGTAGTGCGAGGTGCGGACGACATGCGGAGGGGGCCCAGGTGAAGGTCCTGATCACGGGCGCGGCCGGGTACATCGGCAGCACCATCGCGTCGGCCTGTCTGGACGAGGGCATCGTGCCGGTGGTGCTGGACAACCTGGTCACCGGCCGGGAGGAGTTCACCCGCGGGCGGGCCTTCTACCGGGGCGACATCGCCGACGGCGGCGTGGTGGACCGGATCTTCGCCGAGCACCCGGACATCGCGGCGACCGTGCACTGCGCGGCGCTGGTGGTCGTGCCGGAGTCGGTCGCCGACCCGGTCCGCTACTACCGCGAGAACGTCGCCAAGACCGTCGAGCTCGTGGCCCACCTGCTGCGCAACGGCTGCGAGCGGGTCGTGTTCAGCTCCTCCGCGTCCATCTACGCGCCGGACGGCGGCGGTCACGTCGACGAGTCGTCCCCGATCTCGGCGAGCAGCCCGTACGCGCGGACCAAGGCCATCACGGAGATGGTGCTGGCGGACATCGCCGCCGCGACCCCGTTGCGGGTGGTGGCGTTGCGCTACTTCAACCCCATCGGCGCGGACCCCAAGCTGCGCACCGGCCTGCAGGCGGCGAACCCGTCGCACGTGCTGGGCAAGCTCTTCGAGGCGCACCGCACCGGCACGCCGTTCCGCGTCACCGGCGTCGACTGGCCGACCCGCGACGGCAGCGCGATCCGCGACTACATCCACGTGTGGGACCTCGCGCTGGCGCACGTCGCGGCCCTGCGCAAGTTCGACGAGGTCGTGCCCGCGGCCGGCGGCGCCTCCTACGAGGTGATCAACATCGGCACGGGCGACGGCACGACCGTGCGCGAGCTGGTCGACGCGTTCCAGCGGGTCGTCGGGGCACGCCTGGTGGTGGAGGACGCCGAGCCGCGCCCCGGCGACGTGATCGGCTGCTACACCGACAGCGACAAGGCCGCGTGGCTGCTGGAGTGGAAGACCGAGCTGGGCATCGCGGAGGCCATCGAGGACTCCTTGCGGTGGTCCGAGCGGCGTCCGCTGGTGCTGGGCGAGTGAGGGGCGCTCAGCGGGACCGGGTCTGGTCGTGCACGCCGTGCCGGAGCGGTGTGTGGTCGGCGGGGGAGTGCGCGGGCGAGATCGGGTTCTGCCGCTGCGAGTGGGTGACGCCAGGCGCGTTGCGCTGGTCGCCGCCCGAGGGCTCGGCGCCGTTGGCCAGCTCGTCCAGCCGGGCGTCCAGCAGCTGGAGGACCGGCACGCGGTGGCCGTGGTCGCGCTCGTGGTCGCGCACGCGCCGCAGGTCGTCCTCGTCCAGCGACCGGATGCGGTGCCGCAGGTCGGACAACGGCAGCTGGTCGTAATCGGGCAGCGGGAAGTCGTCGTGGCTCATCTTCTCGCGTTACCCCGCCGCACATCGGGCAAACCGGCCGGGCCGCCGGGTTCACTCACCGGTGCGCAGGGTCGGTGCGTCGACCAGATGACGGGGGTGCGCGTGGACGTCGGCTTCGGGTGGGCGGACCGGTTCGAGGTCGAGATCCGCGACTGGCCCGCCCGCGGGGTCACTCCAGGAGCAGGCGGAACGGGTGCGCGCGGGCCGGTCGTGGACGTGTGCCGACCGTGGCCGGGGTCGTGGCGGGCGGCAGAATGGCGGGCATGTCCCCAGCAACCCCCGGGGTGGCCGTGCACACGGTCGTCGACAGCCCGGTCGGCGAGATCACCCTGGTCGCCCGTGACGGCGCGCTCGCCGGCCTGTACCTGACCGAACACCGGCACCGCCCGGCGTTCGAGACGTTCGGCGACCGCGACGACGGCCCGTTCGGCGAGGTGGTCGCGCAGCTGGAGGAGTACTTCGCGGGCGAGCGCACCGACTTCGATCTGCCGCTGCACCCGGTCGGCACGCCGTTCCAGCGCACGGTGTGGCAGGCGTTGCGGGGCATCGGGTTCGGGGAGACCGTGTCGTACGGGGAGCTGGCGGCCCGGATCGGCCGACCCACCGCGTCCCGCGCGGTCGGCCTGGCCAACGGCAAGAACCCGATCAGCATCATCGTGCCGTGCCACCGGGTCGTCGGCTCGACCGGCGCCCTGACCGGGTACGGCGGCGGCATCGAGCGCAAGCGCCTGCTCCTGGCCTTCGAGAGCGGCGCGCACGCGTGGTGATCGCGGTGCCGCCGGAGTTCGCCCGGTGGCGCGCCCAGGTCGAGGGCGAGGCCGGCCGGGAGTGGGTGGCGGGCCTGCCGGACCTGGTGGACCGGCTGTGCGCGCGGTGGCGGCTGACGCCGGACGACACGCCGCCGCTCCACGGCGGGCTCGGCCTGGTGGTCCTGGTCCACCGGGGCGACGTGCCGTGCGCGCTGAAGGTGAGCCAGCTGGAGGACGCCACCGTCGACGAGGCCTTGGCGTTGACGACGTGGGACGGGCGCGGCGCGGTGCGCCTGCACGAGGCGGACCCCGAGGTCGGCGCGCTGCTGCTGGAACGGCTGGACCCGGCGAAGTCCCTGCACGACCTGGACCTCCGGTCGGCGGCCGAGGTGGCGGGCGGGCTGATCCGCCGCCTGGCCGTGCCCGCGCCGGCCGGCGTGCGGCCGTTGGCCGGGATCGCGGACGTCATGGTGGAGCACCTGCCGCGGCGGCAGCGCGCGCTGGGCGATCCCGTGCCGCGGAGGTGGGTGGACGCCGCCCGCGGGTTCGCCGCCGAACTCGGCGCGGTCGACCACGACGTGCTGGTCCACGCGGACCTGCACTACGGCAACGTCCTGGCGGGCGACCGGGAACCGTGGCTCGCCGTGGACGCACGGGCGGTGCGCGGCCGGCCGGAGTTCTCGGTGCCGGAGCTGATGTGGACCAGGGCCGACGACGGCGCGCTGGACTCCGACACCGCGGTGCGCCGGCTGTTGGCCGTGATCGTGGCCGCCGGTGAGCTCGACGCCGACGCCGCGCACGGGTGGGTGGTCGCGCGGTGCGTCGACTACTGGCTCTGGGGCCTGGAGAACGGCCTCACCATCGACCCCGCCCGGTGCCGGAAGGTGTTGTCCGCGCTGCTGTCCTGACCACGTCGCCGGAACGCCGGCGGCTGCGTTACGTTGTCGGCGGGGGTGTGGATGTACTTCGAGGTGTTCGGCGCGGTCGAGGTCGTGGCGTCCGACGGGACCAGGACGCCGTTGGCCGCGCGGAAGCCGCGACTGGTGCTGGCGTGCCTCCTGCTGCACGCGGGCGAGCCGGTGAGCGTCGACCGGCTCGTGGCCGCGTTGTGGGGCGACCACCCGCCGCGGTCGGCCGCCGGGAACGTCAAGACGTACGTCTGGCAGCTGCGCCGCCTGCTCGCCGGAGACCGTGCCGACGACCGTGCCGGCGACCGTGCCGACGACCGTGCCGGCGGCCGGTCCGACGACGGGGCGCCGCCCATCGACAACGACGGCAACGGCTACCGCCTCCGCGTCGGGCGCGCCCGCGTCGCGCACCTGCTGTTCGCGGACCGCGTGGCAGCCGGGTGCCGGGAACGGGCGGAGGGCGACCCGCGGCGTGCCGCCGAGGTGCTGTCCGGCGCGCTGGCGCTGTGGCGCGGCGACCCGTTCCCCGAACTCGCGGGCCCCGACGTCGACGCCGTCCGGGCGAGGCTCGCCGACCACCGGCTCACCGGGCACGAGCACCTGGCGCGCGCCCTGCTGGACCTCGACCGCCCGGACGAGGCGGTGGCCGCGTTGCGCGGCCTGGTGGCCGAGCACCCGTTCCGCGAACACCTCCAGGCCACGATGGTCACCGCGCTGCACCGCGCGGGCCGGTCCGGTGAGGCGCTGACGCTGTTCGAGCACGTCCGCCGCACGCTCGACCGCGAGCTGGGCGTGCTGCCCGGACCGGAGCTGCGCGGGGCGCACCTCGCCGTCCTCGGCGACGACGCCGAAGCGCCGGCCGCGCCGGCGCGCCGGGTGGCGCCCGCCCAGCTCCCGACCGCGCCACGCGGGTTCGTCGGCCGTGACGACGTCCTGCGGGCGATGGACGCGCTGGTGGACGACCCCGACCCCGCGCCGTTCGTGCTCACCGGCACGGCAGGGGTGGGCAAGAGCGCCTTGGCGTTGCACTGGGCGCACCGGGTGCGGTCGCGGTTCCCGGACGGCCAGCTGTTCGTCGGACTGCGCGCGCACGCCGCCGGCCCGCCGTTGGGGCCGCGGCAGGCGTTGGAGCAGCTGCTGCACGCGTTGGCGGTCGACCAGACCCACCGCCCGTCCGGGGTGGACGCGGCCGCGGCGGCGCTCCGGTCGGCGCTGGCGGACCGCCGCGTGCTGGTGGTCCTCGACGACGCCGAGGACGCGGCGCAGGTCCGCCCGCTGCTG
>NZ_JBHTLK010000322.1:0-5904 GCF_042678885.1 Saccharothrix hoggarensis | reverse complement strand
CGCCGGCGGACGCGGCCCCGGCCACCGCGCCGTCGCCCGCGACGAACCGGCCGCGCCTGGTCCTCACGCCCGGCGGCGCGCCCGATCCGGAGCTGCTCGACGGCTACGACCCGTTGGCCGGCATGAACGAACGCGACTGGGACCGCCGGTTCCTGGTCCGCGCCGACCCGCCCGAGTACGCGTGGCCGCCCGGCGAGCTGTTCCCCGAGGGCGGTTACGAGGAAGGGCAGCCGGGCGTCCTCGCGGTCGGCGTCGAGCTGGACCGGTTCGGCGGGCCGGAGGGCCGGGTGCTGTCCCAGCTCGGCACGGCGTACCCGGCCCGGTCGCTGCCGCCCGCGCTCGTGGACGCCGGCTACCACCGCTACCGCGTGGTCAAGGTGCTGCCGGTGTGGTTCACGCTGTCCGCCGAGTGGTTCGGCCAGCCCGGCGGCGGCGTCCGCTACCGCACCACCTACCCGGTCGCCGACCTGGTCGCGCTGGGCTACCTGGAGGAGGTCCGATGAACGCCGAGTCGATCCAGGGCTGGCTGCTGGCCGTCGGCGTGCCCGCCGAGCTGGTGTCGGTCGGGGCGGAAGCCGACAACACGTGGTGCCTGGTGCCGACCGAGGAGGGGTTCGAGGTCTTCTGGCGCGAGCAGGGCAACCGGTACGACTGGGCCGCGTTCACCAGCGAGGACGTCGCCTGCCACTACTTGTTCGGCCGGCTCGTGTGGGCGCAGGTCGTGCGCGGCGCGGTCGGCGTGCTGCCCCAGGCGGAGCCGGCGGTCGAATCGGAAGCGCAGCCCGAACAGGCGGGAGCACCGGCGACTAGCGGGGCGTGAGGTCGGTCCGCCAGGTCACGCCCACCACGTCCTCGGCCCTCGGCACGGGCAGGAACAGGGCGAACGTCGCGGGGCGGGCGGTGGACAGCTCCAGCCGCCCGCCGTCCGCGTCCACGAGGGCCCGGGCCAGCGCCAGGCCGACGCCCGTGGACCCGCCGCCGGACACCCCGCGCTCGAAGATGTGGTGCGCGAGCTCGTCCGGCACGCCCGCGCCCGAGTCGGCGACCTCCACGACGACCGTGCCGTCGTCCCGGCGCGCGGAGACGACGACCTGACCCTCGCCGTGCCGCAGGGCGTTGTCCAGCAGCACGCCGATCGCCTCACGCAGGCGTGCGGGCGTGGCACGGGCCAGCAGACCTTCCGGCACCTTCACCCGCAGCGCGCGCCCGGCCCGTCGCAGCGGCTCCCGCCACTCCTCGGCGATGGCGGACAGCTCGGCGCCCAGGTCGAGCGGTTCCGCGCCGACGGCCCGCGCGGCCCGTGCGGCGGCCAGCATCTCGTTCAGCACCTCGGCCAGCCGTTCGGCCTGCTCCAACGCGGCCCGCGCCTCGGCGGCCGTGTCGGGTTCGGGGTGCAGCGACAACGCCTCCAGCCGCAGCTGCAACGCGGTCAGCCTGCTGCGCAGCTGGTGCGAGACGTCGCCGACCAGCTCGCGCTCCCGCTGCACGAGCTGCGCCAGCGCGCCCGCCGACTTGTCCAGCGCGTCCGCCACGAGGTCCAGCTCCGGCACGCCGTGCCGCCGGTCGTCCCGCCGGAAGTCGCCCGCGCCGAGCCGGGCGGCGCGCGCGGCGACGTGCCGCAACGGCTTGGCGAGCTTGCGGGCGGTCACCGTGGCGACGACCGTGCCGGTGCTCACCGACAGCACGACGAGCAGCACCACGAGCGCCGCGACCTGGTACTGGGCGGTGTGCATCGGCGCGGACGACACCTCCAGCCGGACGGTGCCCTGCTGCGCGATCGGCACCTCGACCGACAGCGCGTCGATCCCCGGTGTCCGCCCGAACTCCCGCACCCCGCCGGCCGACGTGACGACGAGGTGTCCGCCTTCCGGCACACCGACCTCCACCGGCCCGAGGTCGATCGGCCGACCGCTCGCGATCTG
Organism: Saccharothrix hoggarensis; assembly: GCF_042678885.1. Classification (GTDB taxonomy): domain Bacteria; phylum Actinomycetota; class Actinomycetes; order Mycobacteriales; family Pseudonocardiaceae; genus Actinosynnema; species Actinosynnema hoggarensis. Next base: position 3,982 of record NZ_JBHTLK010000322.1, on the reverse strand, counting down.
GTCGTCGATGGACGCGGCGATCCGCTGCGCCCGCGCGGCAAGGTCCGTGCGCGCGCCGTCCTCGACGAGCCGCAGCGCCGTGTAGCCGAGCGGGATGCCGAGCGCGAACCCGGTGACGGCGACGGCGAGCAGGATGGCCCGCAGGATGCGGCTGCGCATCAGTCGGCGGTGTTGAAGCGGAAGCCGACGCCGCGCACGGTGGCGATGCGCCGTTCGACGCTGCGGACGTCGCCGAGCTTCCGGCGCAGCCAGGACATGTGCATGTCGAGGGTCTTGCTGCTCTTCAGCTCCGGGTCGTTCCAGACCTCGGACAGGATCTCGTCGCGGTGCACGACCTGGCCGGCGCGCTGGATCAGCACGCGCAGCAGCTCGAACTCCTTGTTCGCGAGCTGCACCTCCTGCCCCTCCACGGTGACGCGGCGCGCGGCGAGGTCCACCCGGACGCCGTTGACCTCCACCGTGCCGGGCGCGCGGCGGCGGAGCAGGGCGCGGATGCGGGCCATCAGCTCGGCCAGCCGGAACGGCTTGGCCACGTAGTCGTCGGCGCCCGCGTCCAGCCCGACGACGAAGTCCACCTCGTCGGACCGCGCGGTGAGCATCAGGACCGGGATGCCGCGCCCGCCCGCGCGCAGCCGGCGGCACACCTCCAGCCCGTCCATCCCGGGCAGGCCGAGGTCGAGCACCAACAGGTCGATCCCGCTGTGGGTGGCCGCGTCCAGCGCTCCCGGACCGTCACCGACCACCTGGACCTGGTACCCCTCCCGCTGCAACGCGCGCGACAGGGGCTCCGCGATCGCCGGGTCGTCCTCGGCCAACAAGACCACGCTCACACCGCCCAGCGTAGGCGTGGCACGATCCCGTGCGTGGCCGCCCTTCGTGCAGATTTGTCCCTGGCCCTCCGCTTGGCGGACGAGGCCGACAAGATCACCACCGCGCGGTTCCGCGCGCGCGACCTGGTGGTGGAGCGCAAGCCCGACCGCACGCCCGTGACGGACGCCGACGTGGCCGTCGAGGACGCGATCCGAGCGGTGCTCGCGGCGGAGGCCCCGGACGACCAGGTGGCGGGCGAGGAGCGCGGCGGCACGGCGGGCGCCGGGCGGGCGTGGGTGGTCGACCCGATCGACGGCACGAAGAACTTCCTGCGCGGCGTGCCGGTGTGGGCGACGTTGATCGCGCTGGTCGTGGACGGCGTGCCGGTCGTCGGTGTGGTGAGCGCGCCCGCGCTGGGGCGTCGCTGGTGGGCATCCGCGGGTGGTGGCGCGCACACGCGGGACGCGTTGGGGGAGCGGGCGATCGCGGTGTCCGGCGTGCGCGACCTGTCCGACGCGTACCTGTCCACCACGCACTTGGGCACGTGGGGCGAATACCACTCGCGCGAGGCGTACCTGGCGCTGGTCGACGCGTGCTGGGAGAACCGGGCGTTCGGCGACTTCTGGCAGCACTGCCTGGTCGCGGAGGGCGCGATCGACGTGGCCGCGGAGCCGATCGTCAACCCGTGGGACGTGGCGCCGTTCCAGGTGCTGGTGACCGAGGCCGGTGGCCGGTTCAGCGACCTGTCGGGCGTGGCGCGGTTCGACGGCGGGAACGTGCTGTCGAGCAACGGGCACCTGCACGAGGCCGCGCTGAAGGTGCTCGCCGAGAACCGCTGACGCCGCCGGCGTCACGGCCGGGACGGGACGGGGTCGGGACCGGCGCGGGCCGGGACCGGGGAGGGGCCGGGACCGGCGTTCGGTCGGCCGCCGTCAGGGCCGGCCGAGGGGCTCCTCGTCGGTCGGCCGGTCGTACGACCTGGTCACGCGGCGCGGGCGGAAGTCGGCCTCGGGGAACACCCACTTCTTGTAGCCGTACCAGCGGAACGCCATCGCGATCAGGGTGCCGATGATCTGGGCACTGACGAAGTCGGCGACCTCCTCGCCGAGCCGGCTGAGGTGCGGCTCCTGGAGGTCGAGCAGGTACCGCGACACCCACAGCGGCAGGGAGTTCAGGCCGATGCCGATCCCGTTGACGAGGAAGAACAGCGCCGCCTCGTGGTGCCGCTCGCGCCCGCCGCGGGTCTTGAACGACCACTCGCGGTTCAGCACGTAGGACACGATCGTGGCGACCAGGGTCGCGACGATCTTCGCCGTCACCGGCTTCTCGCTCAGCACCGTGGTCTTCAGGCCGATGAAGATGGCCGTGTCGATCACGAAGCAGGTGCCGCCGACCAGGGCGAACTTGAGCAGCTCTCTGTGCTTGAGGGCCAGCGAGCGCAGCGGTTCGGGCAGGCGGAGGACGACGTTTTCGACTACGGACACCCTGGCAGTGTACGGAAAACGCGTGAAACGCCAGTTCAGGCGACCTCGCGTTGCTCCGTGGGCAGCGGCAGCGATCGCACGGACGGCCGCACGCCCGCCTCGGGGAAGACGAACTTGCGCATCGCCCAGAACTTGAACGCGGTGGCCGCCAGCATCCCGATCACGGAACCGGTGGCGAAGTCGGCGATCTCGGAGTGCAGCCCGAAGACGTGCCGCGAGACGTAGAGCGGCATCAGGTTCACGCCGATGCCGATGCCGCTGACCAGGAAGAACAGGGCGGCCTCGTGGTGCCGCTCACGGCCGCCGCGGGTGTGGAACGACCACTCGCGGCTCAGCACGTACGACGAGATGACGGCGACCAGGACGGCGATGGCCTTGGCCGTCACCACCTTGTCCTGCAGGACGGTCAGCTTCAGCGCGTACCAGATGCCGTTGTCGATCACGAACGTCGTGCCGCCCACGACGGCGAAGCGGATCAGCTCGCGGTGCTTGTTGATCAGGAACCGGAGCGGTTCCGGCAGTCGGCCCAGTACCCGGCGCACGAGTGGCAGCACCGGGGCAGGTTACCGCGCGGTGATCGAACGACTACGAAGGGGTTCGGCAACGATCCGGACCCCGGTCGTGCGGTGACCTGGGCTGGCCCGGCGGCTTCCGGGGGCACGGGTCCTCGGGCCGCGTCGTCGGCGGCGCGGTGGTGGTCGGCGGTGGCGTCGTCGGTGTCGGCGTGGACCGCGTGGTGGTCGTCGGCGGCACGGTGGTGGTCGTCATCGGCGGCGTGGTCGGCGCCGTGGACGTCCGGGATTCGGTCGTCGGCGTCGTCCCGGTGCTCGTCGGGCCGGGCGTCGTGGGCGCGGGGGTCGTCGGCGTGGTCGAACCCGGCGCGATCGGCAGGCCGACCGGCGGCTCCGGCGCCTGCCCCTCGCTCTCGCCCGGGCGCAGCGACAGGACCAGGTCGACGCTCTCGGCCGCGGCGCCGAGCGTGGCGCTGACCTTCACCGCGCCGTCGCGGTGCGGCGACCCGAGGGCCCACACCGGCAGGCGGAACGTCTCGCCGCGGTCCAGCGGCACCTCGCACACCACGCGGTGGCGCGACCGGTCACAACCGGGCCACAGCGCGACCAGCGTGACGTGCTCGCTCGACTCCACGACCAGCCGCAGGTGACCGTCCCGGCCGCCGGTGTTGGTGGCCCTGATGTCGAGGCGCGGGTCCCAGAACCCGTGCTGCCACTTGTGGACCAGGAGTTCCAGGTCGTCGTGCACCGGCCGCACGTCGACCGTGACCTGGATCGACACGCTGAGCGAGACGCCCGCGCTGAGCGTGCCGGTGATCCGACCGCCCTGCGCGTCCGGGTCGGCCTGGAGGCGGAACACGAACGTGGCCGTGCCGCCGGGTGCGATGCCCCGCGAGGTCGTGCACGTCACCGTGCCGCTGCCGGCGGGGCAGGTGACGGACTGCTCGGGAGCACCGTCGAACCGGACCAGGCGCGCGCCCGCGAACGTCGGCGCGGCCCCGACGGACCGGACGCCGGGCGGCAGGTCCAGCGCGGCGCTGACCGGCTCGGACGCCGTCTCCCCCGTGTTGCGGACGGTGACCGGCAGCTCGACGGGCTCGTCGCCGGGCGTCAGCGTGAAGCCGGCGGGAGCGGTCGGCACGAGATTCGGCGGTGTCGGCCGCGGCGCGGGCGCGG
>NZ_JBHTLK010000321.1:0-6000 GCF_042678885.1 Saccharothrix hoggarensis | reverse complement strand
CTCGCCGGGGTCGGCGGCGGCACGGCGGTCTCCGGGTCGCGCACCGGCACGGCGGTCGTCGCCGCGTTGTCCGACGGCAGCACGTCCAGCACCGCGCCCGCGACCGACCACGTCACCTCGCGCCGCCCGGCCACCACGCCGACCAGGTCGACCGCGATCACGGCGGTGTCGCCGGGCGCGAGCACGCCGAGGTCGCAGCGCACGCCGTCCACGTCGCACGTGCCGCGATCCGGGCGCAACGCGGTCAACCGGACCCCTTCGGGCACGGCGGCGGTCAGCGACGTCCCGGGCGACGCGGCCGGGCCGCGGTTCACGACCTCGACCTCCAGCGTGGTCGTCGCGCCGGTGTCCGCGTCGGGCACGTCGGCGGGCGCCGTGACGGCCAGGTCCACCGACTGCTGCCACGACGGCTCCTTCTGCCGACCGGGCAGGGTCGACGTGATCCGCCGGACCGCGCCCGTGGCGAGGGCCACGACGACCAGCTCCTCCGGCGACCGGAGATCGCCCGTGCGGCGGGCGGTCAGCACGACCCGCTCGCCGTCCGGGGCGAACGCCACGTCACGGGGCTGGAACGGGCCGTCGGGAGACCCGGTCAACGGCGCCGAGCACGTGTCGCGGCCCGCGGGCAGCAGCACGCGGCACTCGTCGTCCTCCACCGACACCAGCAGCACGCCGTCCGCCTCCCGGTTGAACGCCAGCGTGCGGCCGTCCGGGCTGAACACCGAGCTGTCGTCGGTGACCTCGCAGTCGAACCCGCAAACCGCCGCGGACACGTCCCGCTGCCCGTCCAGCGCGCCCGCGCGGGCCGTCCACACGTGGTTGTCGCGGACCTCGGCGGTGGGGCCGTCGAACACGCGACCCCTGGTGAACGCGAGCGTGCGGCCGTCCGGGGACCACGCGGGCTGCGTGTCCTCCTGGTCGGCGACCTCGGCGGGCGGCACGAGCCGTCCCGTCACCGCGCCCGTGGCGACGTCGACCACGACCACGCGGCTCGGACCGCCGTTCGGCCGCACCCCGCCGGGCGAGCGGCGGGCGAACGCCAGGGACCGGCCGTCCGGCGACCAGGCCGCGTCGAACTCCCAGTCCGTCGCCCGCCGGTCCGCCACCTCCAGCCTGCGCTGGTTGCCGCCGTCGGCGTCGGCCAGCCAGATCCGCTGCGCCCGCGTGCCGTCGACGTCCTCGAACCGGCTGAACGCGATCGTGCGGCCGTCGGGGGAGTAGGACTGCCGCTGCGTCCACGGGTCGAAGCCGGGACGCGGCCGGAACAGGAGGTTCGGGTCGTCCACGCTCTGCGGGTCCTCCCGCAGCACGACCACGCCGAGGTCGCGCGGGTCCGACCCGTCCGGGCGCACGTCCTGCAGGGTGGCGGTGAACCGGGTCGCCGCGCTGGTCCGGGCGACGACGAGGTGCCCGCCGCGCGCGTCGACCAGCCACGTCGGCGAGCCGACCGCGCGGTCCTCGGCCAGCAGCAGGCCGGGCGGCGCGGTGACCGGCAGGCCGGGCGACGTGTCGACCCGGTGCACCTTCTCCACGTTCGGGTCGGCCGGGCACGAGCACACCTGGTCGAAGCTGAGGAACAGCAGGCCCGCGCCGTCCGGCAGCCACGCGGGCGAGCGGCCGGCCCACCCCGCGAACACGCCGCCGAGCAGCGGCGCGCCCACGTCCCCGCCGTCGAGCACGCGGAGCCGTCGTCCGTCGGCGCCCTGGTCGAGCGTGTAGGCGATGCGGTCGTCACGGGGGTTCCACGCCGGCTCCACGGCCGCGCCGACCGGTTCGTCGGTGATCCGGGTGACCGGACCGCCCGCGACCGCCCGCCGGTACAGCTCCGCGCCGCCGTCGCGGTCCGAGGAGAACGCGATGCGCGCGCCGTCGGGCGAGAACGTCGGGGACGTCTCGTCGTCCGGTGTGTCGGTCAGCCGGCGCAGGCCCGTGCCGTCCGCGCCCACCAGCCACAGGTCGCGCTGCCCGCCCTCGGCGGAGTCGAACACCACGGACCGGCCGTCCGGCGACAGCTCCGGGTTGCCCGCGTCACGGCCCTCGGTGAGCCGGCGCACCGACCCGTCCGCCGCGCGCAGGTACACCTGGGGCGTCGGCGCGTCGCGCAGGCTGGTGAACACCACCAGGTCGCCGCGCGCGGACACGTGGTCGTCGTGGTGCGCCGGTCCCGCGCCCAGCAACGGGTCGCCGGCGCGCAGCTGGTCCGGCACGGGGTTCGTCACCACGCCGAGGCTGCGGTGGCCCGTGCCCGCGTACGCGATGCGGCCGACCACCGGCGGTTCGTCCTGCCGCGCCGACGCCGACACGGGCGTGGCGGTGTCGTGCACCACCACGACCACACCGCACAGCACCAACACCGCGGCGGTCGCGGCCGGCGCGGCGAGCGGCCGGGATCGCAGCCATCTCAACAAGGTGTCCACCTCCGTCTGGGACTCGCCCGAATCGTCGCCGCGACCGGCGGGCCGCGGCGAGGTCCCGGCGGGCACGGCGCGGGAAGAACCGGTGACCGTTCGGGCAAACCGGGGCCGTGCCGGGCCGTGCGGCGTGGACCGGGCCGTGCGGCGTGGACCGGGCCGTGCGGCGTGGACCGGGCCGTGTGTGAGGTCGGATCAGGGCGTGCCCGGGGTCAGATCAGGCCGTGCCGCATGACGTACCCGACGGCGTGCGCGCGGTTGCGCAGCTGGAGCCGCGTGGTCACCTCGTGCAGGACGTTCTTCACCGTGCGCTCGGAGAACGCCGTCTTCGCGGCGATCTCGGCCGTGTCGAAGCCCTCCGCCACCAGCCGCAGCATGTCGGCCTCGCGCGGGCTGAGCGTGGACAGCGTCGGCCCGTTGGGGTCCAGCACGCTGCGCTGCAACTGGTTCACGTGGTCCAGCAGCCGCCCGAGCAGGTCGCCCGGCAGCACCGCCTCCCCCTTGGCCAGCGCGGAAACCGTGGCCACCAACCGGTCCGCGTCCGCGTCCGCGCGGCGCAGCACGGCCGTGACGCCGCAGTCGATCGTGGTCTGCAACGAGTCCTGGTCGAAGCGGCCCACGACGAGCCCGGTGCGCGTGGACGTCGAGTGCCGCAGCCGCCGCAGCAACCGGACCGCCTCGTCGTCCACCTGGTCCACCACGACCAACGACACCTGGGCGCGCGGCTCTTCCTCCGGCCGCAGCACCTCCACCTCCGGCCGCGGGCGCAACTGGTAGGTGATCCCCGCCCGCAGCACCGGGTCCTCGGCGTACACCGCCACCGGAATCCTGTTCATGCCACCCCTCCCTCGAACCCGCCGTGCACACGCTGTCGACGCCATCGTGGGCGCTCGGAGGGCGAACGGGCAGGCGCGAGGGTGCGTCGGTGCACGGACTTGCCCGTACCGTGCCCTTTTCTCCCTGCCGGACACCGGCCCGCCGTGCCTACCGTTTCGCGGGTGACCACAACGACAGAGTTCGGACTCCCCACCGTGGTTGTCACGCCCGGTCAGGAGACCAGCACGACGATGACGGTGCGCAACGACAGCGAGATCGTCGAGGCGTACGAGTTCGAGGTGGTGGGCGACTGCGCCTCGTGGACCTCGGTGGAACCGGCGCGGCTGTCGCTGTTCCCGGGCACCTCGGAGGACGTGGCAGTGGTGCTGCGCCCGCCGCGGTCACCGTCCGTGCGGGCCGGCGAGGTGCCGCTCGCGGTGCGGGTGCTGCCCGCCGAACGACCCGAGTCCGTCGTCGTGACGGAGACCACGGTGATCGTCGAACCCTTTGCGGCGCAACGGGTGCGGCTCGTGCCGAAGCGCCGTCGGGCCTGGCGCAGCGCGCGCTACCGCGTCGAGGTGCACAACGGCGGCAACACGCCAGTCTCGGTGACGCCCGCGCTGCCCGAGGCCGACGACCACCTGAAGCACACCGTCACCGACCGACCGACCACAGTGGACCCGGACGGGCGGGCCGACCTCGAACTGCGGGTCCGCGTCGCGAAGCTGCTGTGGTTCGGCAAGCCCGTGACGTGGCCCGTCCGGCTGGACGTGGTCGCGCTCGCGGCCGAGGACCGGCACGAGCACGAGCTGGCCGGCGAGCTGGTGCAGCTCCCGATCCTGTCCCGGTGGCTGCTGTCGGCGCTGGCGACGCTGTTGGCGTTGCTGTTGCTGTGGTTGCTGCTGGTGCGCCCGGCGGTGCGCAGCGCGGCGCGCGAGGCCGTGGACGACCGGGCGCAGGAGATCGCGCAGGCCGCACCCGCCCCCGTGCCGAACCCGGACGCGGCCGCCGACCAGCCCGCCGGCCAGGAGCCGGGACAGCAGGGCCAGGGGCAGGGCCAAGGGCAGGGGCAGGGGCAGGGACGCGGCACGGGGGTCGGCGGTGGTGAGCAGAGCTCGGCCACCATCGAGGTCCGCACCGGGGCCGACCAGCAGGCCACGGGGACGTACGTGGTGCCGGAGGGCAAGGTCTTCCGCATCACCGACATCGTGCTGGCCAACCACCAGGGCGACGAGGGCGTGCTCACCATCGCGTTCGGCGAGCGCACGATCACCACGATCGCGCTGGAGACGTTCCGCAACCAGGACTACCACTGGGTGACGCCGATCGACATCCCGGCGAACGGCACCGTCACCGCGACCGTGTCGTGCTCCAGGCCCGGAACGCCCGCGAGCGGGCGGCAGGCGGCGGCGTGCGTGCAGCTGCTCAACGTCAGCGGCGAGCTGGGCGACCTGCCCACGTGAGCCGGGGGCGCGGTTCCGCGGACCACGCCACCACGCCACGACACCGCCGGCGTCACCTCGGAGGAGGTGACGCCGGCGGCTTTCGCGTGCTCGGGTCGGCGGGCTCAGGCGCCGTCGGCGCGGCGGTTCCACTCGTCGAGGAGGGCGTCGATCCACGCGAGCATCAACTCGGCGGTCGCGTCGTCCCGCCGGCTCCGGTAGCGGCGCAGCTCGTCGCACGCGGCCTCCAGCTCCACGTCCAGGTCGGACGTGGCGAGGTCGTCGGGACGGCTCACCGCTTCGGCGCGCCGTCGTGGGCGCTGCTTCGGGCGTTGTCCCGGGCACCGTCGCGGCCGTCGTCGCGGCCGTCGTCGCGAACGCCATTGTGGGCGGCGTTGTGGGCGGCGTTGCGCGCGGCGATCCGGAAGGCCTCGATGTACTTGGGCAGCTCGACCAGCGCGCGTTCCCACGTGCCCGCCGTCACCTGCTCGGCGAACACCGTGTCCACGGCGAACTGCGCCACCTCGGGGGCGATGCCGTCCACCTCCGCGTCGCGCAGCCGTCGGGACACCTCCAGGCGGTGCACCCGCGACCGGACCACTTCCAGCGTCCGGGTCAGCTCGGCGATCACCCGCTCGGCCTCGTCCGCCTCGACCACGAGCCAGCCCTTGTCGGCGAGGTCGAGGAACAGGTCGCCCGCGAACCTCTCCCGCGCGGCGCCGTCCGCCACACGACCTCCGTCTTCGTCGGGTCGCACAGCCATCGCACCTCCGTACGGGCACCGGGCCGGCACCGGTCCACCCGGAACCCCTGTTCGCCCTGCACCAGGGATGTCGATTGAGCCCATCACGTGGGAGCGCGCTGGTACAGGCCGTGGGCGCAGGTCTGCCCGTCCTTACCTCGTCCCGGCTCCGGTCAGTGCCCCGGACGGGAGCGGCATTGGGCCGATCGGGTGACGCTGGTTGAACTCTGAACCACTCGGACGTGCTGTCCGTGGGCTTCCTGCGTGAGGGTTCGGGGAGGGGACGACATGGCGACGACGACGGGTGACGGGCTGCGGGTCCGGGTCCTGGGGCCGGTGCGGGCCTGGCTCGACGACGTGGAGCGGGACCTGGGCGCGGCCCGGCGGCGGACCGTGTTCGCGGTGCTGGCGGGTCGCGCCGACCGGGTGGTGTCGCGGGAGGAGCTGGTGGACGGCGTCTGCGGCGACGCGCCGCCGGCCGGGGCGGTCGGCAGTCTGCACACCTACGTGGCGGGGCTGCGGCGGGCGCTCGGGCGGGCGCGGGGCGCGCTGGTGTCGCGGTCGGCGGGGTACTCGCTGCGGTTGGCGG
>NZ_JBHTLK010000320.1:0-6119 GCF_042678885.1 Saccharothrix hoggarensis | reverse complement strand
CCCGGACCGGGGTTGGGCGCCGCGCCACCGGCGGGGATGCCCGTGGCGCCGCCCGGACCGTGGCTCGCGCCGGCACCGGGACCAGGGCCACCGCCGGGAGTCGGGACCGAACCGCCCGCGCCGAGGTGGGAACCACCGCCGCCCGCACCGGGATGTGCGCCCAAGCCACCGTTGCCCGGGTACTGGCCCCCACCCCCCGTACCGACACCCGCGCCACCGTTGCCCACGCTGAGGTTCGCACCCGCGCCACCACCACCCGCAACGCCGCTCGCGCCGTGGTGCGCGCCCAAGCCACCGTTGCCCGCGTTCGCGACGGTCGGACCGCCGGCCGCACCACCCCCAGCGGCCGCATCGCCGGTCCCCGGACGCCCGGACGGGCCGCCGGGCTCGGGCGACGGGTCGGGGAAGCGGTGGTAGGCGTGCGGGACCCGACCGGGGTGCGCGCCTTTCAGGTGGGCCTGCAGCGCGCCCAGCAGGCCGGCCGCCTCGACGCCCCGGACCAGGCAGACCAGCGGGATGCCGCGGTCGCCGCTCGCCCGGGCGCCCGCACGGCCGCCGGGCAGCTCGCCGAACCGCGGCCGCTCGGTGAGGTCCTGCAACAGCTTCACCAGCTCGTCCACGACCTCGACGGACTGCACCCGTTCCCCCGCACCGTGTTCGACCACCGGACTCCTCGCGCGGACGTCGACCTCGTCGCACCCCTGTCCGGCGTGACGCAGGAGCCCTCGACTGTAACGGTCGGGACCGACGAATCCCGGCACTTCCGAACCGATTCCCGCACGTCACCGCACTAATGCGGCCTCACGGGGACGATCATGAGACCCCCGGCGTCACCCGTCCGGGCACGGTCTCCGACATCGGCACGGCCTGGCCGTCACCCATCCGGGTGACGAGAGACCGGTCCACGAGCAGTGCCGTTACCGCTCTGACACCTCCGTGACCGGCTGAGCAACAGACAGTAGCGGCAACCACCTACAAACGTGACGCGGGTCACCCATTGGGGACGATGCCTTGCCTCTTCAAAACACGAACGGTTACGTTCCTGCCCGCAGATCACGGTTCCGTCACCGAACGGACACGGCCCGACTCCCCGACGGGCACGACCACCTGGATCCCCCGCCAGGCCCGGTGACGGAGCTCCCCGACGCAGGAGGCTGCACCCTTGGCTCGGCACGTCAAAGATAAGAAGAAACGTGGGCAGACCACGTTCGAGGTACCCCCACCGCCGCCCGGATACCAGGGCGCGCACCGGGCCGAGACCGAGCGGGTGCTCCCCCGGCGGATCGCCGGAGTGGCGGTGGCGGTCGGCATCGTGTCCGGTGCCGGCGCCGCCGCCCACGCCGTCAGCGGCCCGTTCAGCCCGATGGCGGGCGGCGCGGACCTCGGCGGCGTGCCGGACGAGAAGGTCCGGACCGGCAAGGTCGACACCGTGCACGCGATCGACCTCGGCTCGGAGACCGCGCGGATCATCCGCCAAGAGCAGCTGACCGCGCTCCAGACGTTCAACCAGGCCAGCGGTGTGGCGGCGGACGGCTACGCGGCCCGCGTCGCGGCCGAGCAGAAGGCCGCCCAGGAGGCCCGCGAGGCCGCCGAGGCGCGCAAGCCGCCGAAGCAGCGCCAGGTCGAGGGCTGGATCCGTGAGGCGATCGCCATCCTGGCCGCCAACGGCACCCCGATCACCGAGGACAGCCTCGACGAGATCTACACGATCATCGTCAAGGAGTCGAACGGCAACCCGAACGCCGTCAACACCTGGGACTCCAACGCCGCCCGCGGCACACCCTCCAAGGGCCTGATGCAGTGCATCGACCCCACGTTCCAGGCGTACAAGCTCGCGGGCCACAACGACATCTACAACCCGGTGGACAACATCATCGCCGGCGTCCGCTACACCTACGCGCGCTACGGCGGCTTCCACAACCACCCCGGCCTGGTCTCCATGAACGCCGGCGTCGGCTACGTCGGCTACTGAGCCCGGGGCGCGGGACGGCGGACCGCCGAACGGGGACCTCCCGGAAGAGACCCCCTGCCGGTCGGCCGCGGATCGGCCCACGCGGACGTCGGCCACCCGGATCGCCCACGGCGTGGCGCCGCTGGAGCCTGCCGGAACCGGCCCCGGTCGTCGCTGTAGACGTGACCGTGCCCTGATCAGTCCACAGTAGACGGTGGCGGTAATTCGCACGGCGTGCTGGAGAACTGGGTGCCCGCCGAGGAGCTGGACGAGTTCAACGCGAACATCGTCGGCGAGATCGTCCGCGAGGCCGAGTACCGCGGTCCGGTCGCGGACGCGGAGTTCGAGCGGGCGGAGGCCGAGCTGGGCCGTCCGCTGCCCGCCGCGTGGCGCCGGTACCTCCAGGGCGAGTCGTGGTTCCGCAGCGGTCGGCTGGGCGGCACGGTCGTCACCCTCCACCCGCCGCGGGAGACGGTGCGGGCCGGCGGTGCGCACCTCGCGATCATCGGCGACGACGGCTCAGCGCGCCGCCTCGCGTTCGACCTGAGCCACGACCCCGCGCCCGTGGTGCTGGTGGCCCCCACGAGCACCGATCGGCCCGACATCGTGCCGCTGGCGCCGGACGCCGAGGCGTTCGTGGCGCGCGTGGAGTCCGGCGAACTCTTCTGACGATGGTGCATTCGGGCGGCTGAACACCCTGCCAAAGGGAGCTGACCGCACGCGACGGGGATGGCTAGCGTCGAAGCCGTGGGGGGCTTCGCCACTTCCGGTCCACCGCCACCGCGGGTCTGCGGTGCCCCCTGGAGTGCGCGATCCGCGCGCACCCGATTCGGGAGGTACGTGTGTTCAGACCACGAAAGCGCGGTAAAGCCCTGGGAGCCGTCGTCCTGGCGGTAGGGCTGGTCGCTCCCGGGGTTCTCGCCTCGGGGACGGCCGGCGCGGAGATCGTCGAGGGCACGGCCGGTGCGAGGGTCGCCGCGGCCGGCGTGGGAGCGGCCGGCGCGGAACCCGCGGTGGTCGGCGGGGCCGGGCAGGAGGCGGGCGATCCGCGGCCGCGCACCGTCACGCTCGTCACCGGCGACCGGGTCGTGGTCACCGGCACGGCGGTCGGGTCGTTCCAGCCCGGTCCCGGCCGCGAGAAGGTCGTCTTCCACTCGACCCACCGGGACGGTCGGCTGAGCGTGGTCCCCGAGGACGCGGCCAAGGGCGTCGCCTCGGGCAGGCTCGACCCGCGCCTCTTCGACGTGACGGGCCTGATCGAGGCCGGCTACGACGACGCGCGCACCGACCACGTGCCGCTGATCGTCACCGGCACGCCCACCGGCCTGCGCTCCGCCCGCGCGCTGCCCGGCGCCCTGGCCACGCGAGCGCCGAAGGCCGACGCCGGGGCGACGTTCCGCGACCTGCTCGCGGACCCCGGCGTCACCAAGGTGTGGCTGGACGGCGTGCTGCGCCCCACCCTCGACCGCTCCACCGCCCAGATCGGCGCGCCCGCGGCGTGGCAGGCCGGGCACACCGGCAAGGGGGTGAAGGTCGCCGTGCTGGACGGCGGCGTCGACGGCGCGCACCCCGATTTGAAGGGCAAGGAGGTCGCCGAGCGCAACTTCACCGACGACCCGGACGCCACCGACACCACCGGTCACGGCACGCACGTCGCCGCCACCATCGCGAGCGGCGACCGGACGTACCGGGGCGTCGCGCCCGACGCCCGCATCCTCGACGGCAAGGTGTGCGGGAGCGGCGGCTGCCCCGAGTCCTCGATCCTGGCCGGCGTGCAGTGGGCCGTGGACGAGGGCGCGGACGTCGTCAACCTCAGCCTCGGCGGTTACGACTCCCCCGGCGTCGACCCGCTGGAGGACGCGATCAACCAGCTGACGGCCAAGACCGGCACGCTGTTCGTCGTCGCCGCGGGCAACGGCGGGCGGTCCCGGTCGATCGACTCCCCCGGCAGCGCGGACGCCGCGCTCACCGTCGGCGCGATCCGGCACGACGACGACCTGGCCCACTTCTCCAGCCGCGGCCCCCGCAACGGCGACGACGCGGTGAAGCCCGACATCACCGCGCCCGGCCTGAACATCGTCGCTGCCAAGGCCGCCGGGAGCACCTCCGGCACGCCGGTCGGCAGGCGGCACGCGGCCATGTCCGGCACCTCGATGGCCACCCCGCACGTCGCGGGCGCGGCCGCGCTGCTCGTGCAGCAGCACCCGGACTGGACCGGCGCGCAGCTCAAGGCCGCGCTCATGGCCTCCGCCAAGCCGAACCCGGCCCTGGGCGTGTTCGACCAGGGCGCCGGCCGGGTGGACCTGACCCGCGCGATCACGGCCACCGTCGGCGCGGAGCCGGTGAGCGTCACGTTCGACGAGCAGCCGTGGCCGCACCACGACGACGCGCCGGTCACCAAGACCGTCACCTACCGCAACAGCGGCCCGGCGCCGATCACGTTCGACCTCACCGCCGACCTGCGCGGCCCGAACGGCGCCGGCGCGCCCGCCGGCCTGCTCACCGTGAGCCCGGCGCGGGTCACCGTCCCGGCCGGCGGCACGGCCGACGTGGCGGTCACCGCGGACACCAGGGTCGGCGGGCTCGACGGCGTCTTCTCGGGCGTGCTGGTCGGCGGACCCACGCGCGTCCCGGTCAGCCTGGCCCGCGAGGTGGAGAGCTACGACATCGCGATCGAGCACATCGACCCCGACGGCAACCCCGCCCTGGACAACTCGGTCACGCTCGTGGGGATGGACAACGACGTCTACGAGACCTTGTACGGCCCCGACGGCACCGCCACCGCACGCGTGCCCAAGGGCGAGTACATGGCACGGGCCGTCATCCGCACGTGGCCCAGGTCGACGGTGCTGGCCCGGCCGACCCTGACCGTCGACGCCGACCGCACCCGGTACACCCTGGACGCCCGCGTGGCCAAGCCGTTGCAGGTCACCGCGCCCGATCCCGAGGCGATGCCGATGCTGAGCGACATCAACGTCTCGCGGGTCCTCAACGGCAGGCGCGTCGTGCTCAACACGGCGTTCCTCGGCGGTTTCGGCGACATGGCGATCGGCCACGTCGGCCCGACCCTGGGCGAGCGGGAGCTGACCGTCTCGGTCGGCGCCCAGTTCCAGGGCCCGCCGGTCGACGGGACGCCGACCCACTACCGGTTCCGGTGGATGGAGCAGGGCGCCGTGCCCAACGGGTTCACCCGCGCGCCCTCCCGCGAGGAGCTGACCGAGGTGCGGACGACGTTCGCGCCCGGACCGGCCGACCGCCAGTACCGGCACAGCGGCAACGCCAGCCCGCCGGACGGCTCGGGCGGCTGGTCGGTCGGCCTGCCCGTGCCCGCGGGCGGCGCGGTGGTCGACCTGATCACGCCCGACCGGCTCACGTGGAGCTGGGGCTACCAGCGGATGTCGCCCCAGTACCGGACCGAGGCGGACTACTCGTCGTTCAACCGCGCGTACCGGCTGGGCGAGCGCTACGCGGAGCGGTTCGCGCACCCGGTGCTCGGTCCGGGTCTGGCCGGGTACTCGGCCACCTACCTCGGCGTCCACGAGGACCGGGTGACGGCGCAGGTGCCGCTGATCAACGACCGCGACGGCAACCTCGGCCGGGGCGCCAACGAGTCGGCGCGCACCTCCGTCCACCGGGACGGGCGGCTGGTCGGCCAGGTCCGCGACCAGTGGGGCGAGTTCACCGTGCCGGAGGGCGAGGGCCGCTACCGGGTGGAGCACGACATCGTCCGCGACCCGGCGGCGCACGAGCTGACCACGCGGGTGACGGGGGCGTGGACGTTCCGCATGGCGACCCTGCCCGACGGCCACGGCCGCCGGCTGCCGCTGTCGGTGGTGCGGTTCGGTCCGGAGCTGGACGCCGGCGGCGGCGCGCCCGCCGGTCGCCTGCTGCGCGTGCCGCTGACCGTGGAGCAGCAAGGCGGCGCGGACAACGGCGAGGTGGGCCAGGTCCGGGTCGACGTGTCGTTCGACGACGGCGCGACGTGGCGGCGGGTGCCGGTCGCGGGCGGCGCGGCCTTCGTGCCGCACCCCGACGCGGCCGGGTACGCGTCGCTGCGCGCGTCCGGTGCGGACAGTGACGGCAACACGTTCGAGCACGCGGTGATCCGCGCGTACAAGATCACGCGCTAGCCGGGTGCGGCCGGCGCGCCGGGTGGTCCGGGGCGCCG
>NZ_JBHTLK010000319.1:0-6252 GCF_042678885.1 Saccharothrix hoggarensis | reverse complement strand
GGACGCCGCCTCGCACGCCGCGTACCCGTCGCCTCCGGGCAGCCCGAGGGCCGCCGCCGCGGGCACGATCGGCACCACCTCGAACGGCCGCGCGCCGACCGGGAACCCGTGCCCGCGTTCCGCCAGCCACCGCACGACGCCGTCCGCCGGCGACAGCCCGCCATCGTCCAGCACCAGCGCGTGCACGTCCCGGTCGAGCGTCGACGGGTCCAGCAGGTCCAGCTCCCGCGTGCCGACCGGCGCGCCCCGCACGTCCACGCCGGCCACCGCGCCGGCGGGCGCCAGCAGCACCGCGACGCCCGGCACGCGCCCGAGCAGCATCAGTTCATGACCGCTTCGACCAGCGTCTCCTGCACCCACGTCAACCAGTGGTAGACGCCGAGGTGCGGCGAGCGCGGGTCGTCGGGCGGCAGCTCGTCCGGCATGTCCTCCTGCACGTCGAGCGCCGTGCCCAGGGCCAGCCGCACGTCGTTCAGCGCCGACAGCCACGCCTCGGCCTGCTCCAGCCGCAGCCGGACCTCGCCGCCGTCGGGCGGGCACGTCTCCAGCACCACGGCCGCGACGCCGGTCTTCAGGTCCAGCAGCTCCGGCTCGTGCAGCGAGCGCAGGGCGTTGGCCGAGTCGACCTCCGCCGGGTCCGGCGCGTCCGGGTCAAGCCGGTGGAAGTCGGGCAGCAGCCGCCCCAGGATGGGGTCGTCGGGCGGCGACGACGGGCCCGTGCGGATGCCGGTCAGCTCCGCCAGCTCGTCCTGCGGCGCCTCCTCGGCGCGTGCCAGCAGCATGTCCTGGATCTGGCTCACCAGGCCGCGGACCACGGCGGCCTCCTGCCGGTCGAACCGGCCGAGCACCTGGTCGCCGGTGCGGGTCCACTTCTTCACGACGAACGCTGCATGGTCGCCCAGAGCCCGGCCGCGTGCAGCTTGGCCACGTCGGCCTCCACCTTGTCCTTGCTCCCCGACGACACGATCGCCCTGCCCTTGTGGTGCACGTCCAGCATCAACTTGGTCGCGTGGTCGCGGCTGTAGCCGAACAGCTTCTGGAACACGTACGTCACGTAGGACATCAGGTTCACCGGGTCGTTCCAGACCAGGGTCTGCCACGGGCGGTCCTCGGTGCGGACCTCCTCGCCGGCCGGGTCAACCTGCGTCCGCTCATGCTCGACGGGCGTGGTCATACCGCCAATGGTGTCATGTTCCGGTGCGTGGCGGAGCCCACAGGTCCGCACACGGCTACGGGCCTAGGCTTTGCTCCCATGTCGACGTCGCTGTTCACCGACCACTACGAGTTGACGATGCTCGCCGCGGCCCTGCGCGACGGCACCGCCGACCGGCCGTGCGTCTTCGAGGTCTTCGCCCGGCGGCTGCCCGAGGGCAGGCGGTACGGCGTGGTGGCCGGCACGGGCCGGGTGCTCGACGCGATCGCCGACTTCACGTTCGCCGAGCGCGACCTGGAGCTGCTGGAACGCACGGACGTCGTGGACCGGGACACCCTGTCGTGGCTCGCGGACTACCGGTTCACCGGCGACGTGGACGGCTACCCGGAGGGCGAGCTGTACTTCCCCGGCTCGCCGATCCTGTCGGTGCGCGCGCCGTTCGGCGTGGGCGTGGTGCTGGAGACCCTGGTCCTGTCGATCCTCAACCACGACAGCGCGATCGCGTCGGCGGCGGCCCGCATGGTGGGCGCGGCGAACGGCCGGCGGATGATCGAGATGGGCTCGCGCCGCACGCACGAGGAGGCCGCGGTGGCGGCGGCCCGCGCCGCGTACCTGGCGGGCTTCACCGCGACGTCCAACCTGGAGGCCGCGCGCCGCCACGGCATCCCGACCGCCGGCACGTGCGCGCACGCGTTCACCCTGCTGCACGACAGCGAGGAGGAGGCGTTCCGGTCGCAGGTCGAGGCGCTGGGCGTGGACACCACGCTGCTGGTGGACACCTACGACATCACCAACGGCATCAAGACCGCCGTGCAGGTCGCCGGGCCGTCGCTGGGCGCGGTGCGGATCGACTCCGGCGACCTGGGCGTGCTGGCGCGGCAGGCGCGGGACCAGCTGGACTCGTTGGGCGCGAAGAACACCCGGATCGTGGTGTCGGGCGACCTCGACGAGTACGCGATCGCGATGCTGCGGGCCGAGCCGGTGGACGCGTACGGCGTCGGCACGTCCCTCGTGACGGGTTCCGGCGCGCCGACCGCGGGCATGGTCTACAAGCTGGTCGAGGTGGACGGTCGGCCGGTCGCGAAGCGCAGCTCGCACAAGGAGTCCCGCGGCGGGCGCAAGGAGGCGCTGCGGCGGCACAAGGAGACCGGGACGGCGCTGGAGGAGGTCGTGTACCCGCACGACGCCCGGCCCGAGATGGGCGCGCACGACCGGCTGCTCGCCGTGCCGCTGATCCGCGCTGGACAACGGGTGGACGGCCTGGACACCCTGGCGGAGAGCCGGGAACGGCTGCGCGCCGCGCTGGTGACCGTGCCGTGGGAGGGCCTGAAGCTGTCCCGCGGCGAGCCCGCGATCCCGACGACGTTCCTGTGAGCCGGCCCGGTGGCCGTGCCCGGTGAGCAGGCGGAGCCCGAAGGGGGCCTCATGAGCAAGGCGCTGATCGTGGTGGACGTGCAGAACGACTTCTGCGAGGGCGGCTCCCTGGCCGTGACGGGGGGCGCGGCGGTGGCGGCGGCGATCTCGGCGCACCTCCGCGAGTCGTCGTACGACCACGTGGTGGCGACCCGCGACTACCACGTCGACCCCGGCGCGCACTTCAGCGAGACGCCGGACTTCGTGGACTCGTGGCCGGTGCACTGCGTGGCCGGCACGGCGGGCGCGTCGTTCCACCCGGAGCTGGACGTGACGGCGGTGGAGGCGGTGTTCTCCAAGGGCGCGTACGCGGCGGCGTACTCGGGGTTCGAGGGCGAGTCCGGGTCGGGCGAGCAGCTGGTGGAGTGGCTGCGGGCGCGCGGGGTGGAGCGGGTGGACGTGGTCGGGATCGCGACCGACCACTGCGTGCGGGCGACCGCGCTGGACGCGGCGGGCGCCGGGTTCTCGACCACCGTGCTGCTCGACCTCACGGCGGGTGTCTCGCAGGCGACCGTGGACAGCGCGTTGGCGCAGCTCGGCGATGCCGGTGTGACGCTGTCCGGCACGCCCCGCGTGGGCTGAGGGCCGGGCGCGCCGAAACCGGGCACCCCGACCGGTCGGTTCGGGGTGCCCGGCGCCGGAGGGGTGTCCGGTTCGGCCAGGGGTGTCGGGCTCGGCCAGAGGTGCGGGGCTCGGCCAGGTGTCGGGCTCGGCCCGGCGGGCGTCGGGCCTCGGCCTGCGGGTCTCGGCCTGTCGGCGTCGGGTCCGTCAGGGGGTGGGCGAGCAGGCCGTCGCCCCGAGGACCACCTCGCCGCTGACGGTGGACGCCGGGGTGAACCTGATGTGCAGCAGGTTCATCGCGATGCCGCCGTCGTTCGGCTCGGGCAGGGTCGTCTCGCCGAACGTCGCCGTCGCGAGCACCGTGCCGTCGCCCTTCTTCACCTCGTGCACGTGGTTCGCCGGGATCTGCTCGGGCAGCCCGGGGAAGCCCCGCAGGCCGCCGATCGACCAGGCCGCGCTCGTGCCGGACTCGGTCCCGGTGCAGGTGACCTTCCACTTGCCCACCCGCAGCCGCGGGCCGCCGAGCGACACGAGGGCGGACAGCTCGAAGTCGGCGCCCTCCGCCTCGGACGTCGTGGTGGTCGTGCCGCTCGCCTCGTCCACGACCGCCCTGGTGCACGTGGACGTCCCCGCGCCGAACCGCACGCCGGTGCGGACCGCGGGCTCGGACGTGGCGGAGGTGGTCCCGTCCACGGCGCACGGCGCCAGCGGCGCGACGCTGACCTGCGTGCCGGCCTTGGTGAACGCGGCGGAGCCGACGGACGCGACGCCCGCCGGGTTGGCCGCCCACGCGGGCGGGGCCGCGACCAGGCCGAGCACCAGCGCCGCGGTCACCGCTCCGACCCGGCGCGCTCGGATCTGCTTCATGGTGTCGCCCTTCTGCTCTTCCTCGTGGAGGACTATCGAACTCCGGCGCGTCGCGGGTAATGCCCGTTGCCCGCACATCACCCGCACGAGTAATGAGCGATACACGGTCGAGTGAGAAACAGCGGAGTGCAACTCAGCACGGAATGCGAACCGGCAAGGGCGCGGTGGCGAAATCGCTCGGCAGGCCCACCAGTCGTTCCAACGCCCCGCGCACCCGTGACGCGGCACAGCCGTCGCCGAACGGGTTGCGCCCGAGCGGCAGGCGCAGCCGCGAGCCGAGCACCCAGCCGGCCTCGGCGATGATCCGGATCGGGTCCGTGCCGACCAGCCAGGCGCACCCGGCCTCGACGGCGGACATCCGCTCGGTCGTGTCGCGCAGCACCAGCACCGGCACCCCGAACGACGGCGCCTCCTCCTGCAGCCCGCCGGAGTCGGTGAGCACCAGGGCGGCCCGGCGCAGCGCGCGCACCAGGTCCGAGTAGTCCAGCGGCCCGGTGACGACGATCCGGTCGTGCCCGCCCAGCACCTCGCGGACCGCGGCGGCCACCCCGGGGTTGGGGTGCGCGGGCACCAGCACGCGCACGTCGGGGTGCCGGTCGGCGATCGCCCGCACGGCGCGCAGCACCCGTTCCAGCGGCTCGCCCCACGACTCCCGGCGGTGCGCGGTCACCAGCACCAGCCGCTCGGAGCGCTCGTCGAGGACGCGTTCCAGCAGCGCGACGCCCGGGTTCCGGGCGGGCAGGTCGGCGGCGGCGACGCGGCGCACGGCGTCGACCACGGTGTTGCCGGTGACCACGATCTCGCGGTCCGGCATGCCCTCGCCGACGAGCGCGGCGGCGGCGTCGTCGGTCGGGGCGAGGTGCAGGGTGGCGATGCGGGCGATCATCTGCCGGGTGCCCTCCTCGGGGAACGGTCCCGCGAGGTCGCCGGTGCGCAGGCCCGCTTCGAGGTGCGCCACCGGGATGCCGCGCCAGAACGCGGCGAGCGCGCCCGCCAGCGCGGTGGTCGTGTCGCCCTGCACGAGGACGACGGCGGGGTCGCGGGTGCGCAGCACCCGGTCGAACGCCGGCACCAGGCCCGCCAGGAGTTCCGCCTGGCTGCCGGTGGCGCGCGGCACGTCGAGCGCGACGTCCGCGCGCAGGCCGAACGAGCGCAGCGCCGGTCCGACCATGCCGCCGTGCTGTCCACTGTGGACGATGACGGGCCGGAGCACCGGGTGGTCGGCCAGGGCCAGGGCCACCGGTGCGATCTTCACCGCTTCGGGCCGGGTGCCCGCGAGCAGCAGGACTTCCTTCACCTTGCTCCTTCCTCACGCTGGGGTGCGGCGCCCCGGAGCGCGCCTGGGGCGGGCGCGCTCCGGGGCACACGCGCGCTACTCGTCGGCCGCGGCCCGTCGCCTGCGGGCGGAGTGGGCCAGGAACAGCCCGGCGACCAGGAGGACCACCCCGGCCACCACCCACCACGCCACGCCGGCGCCGGTCGCCGCCAACGAGCCGATCCCCGTGCCCACCGCGATCCCGCTCCCGGGAACCCGGTACACGGCTCAGACCGCCGCGATCTCGCGCCGGCGGCGGATGGCCACCGCGGCGACGGGCACGCCGACCAGGGCGAGCAGGCCCAGGCCGAGCCACAGCCCCGCGCCGGAGGCCATCGGGATCGGCAGGCCCGCGGGGCCGCAGGTGGCGGACGACACCACCAGGTCGCCGGCGCCGACCGAGCCGAGCGCGCCGCCGATGAGGGTGAGGTGGAGGGCGTTGACGGTCAGGCTGCCGTCGGCGTTGCGGACCTGCTCGTTGAGCACGAGCCTCGCGATGTCGACGCCGAGCAGCTCGACGTCGACGGTGGTGTTGGGCGCCGGGTCGGCGTCGACCGTGCCGAGCCTGCCGAGGTTCAGCCCGACCAGCTTGGACGTGCCGACGAGCCCTTTCTGGGTGGCCGAGCACTCGGCTTCCACGACCTCGGCGGACACACCGCCGGTGAAGGACCGGAGCAGGTCGAGCCGCACGTCGGCGGCACTGGCCCGGGACTGGACGGCGCCGGTCTTCTCGTCGCGCGACGCGGACGTGGCGAGCACGCCGGTTCTCAGGACCTCGGGCAGGTCCACGCCCGCGAACGTGCTTGTGGTCGGCCCGTTCGCGTCGGCGGCGGCGAAGGGGCCG
The DNA here is from genome assembly GCF_042678885.1 of Saccharothrix hoggarensis. GTDB lineage: Bacteria > Actinomycetota > Actinomycetes > Mycobacteriales > Pseudonocardiaceae > Actinosynnema > Actinosynnema hoggarensis. Next base: position 99 of record NZ_JBHTLK010000319.1, on the reverse strand, counting down.
GCCGACACCGCGTCGCTGCCCAGCAGGGACAGGTCGAGCTTCGCGCCGTAGGCCGAGGCGTCGCCGGGCGCCGCCGAGGCGGGCGCGGCCCCGACCACC